>JAAZJF010000339.1 GCA_012800475.1 Gammaproteobacteria bacterium | reverse complement strand
TAAGGCAGCCGAAGCGGGGCATGCCATCGCTATAGCGCAAATGGCGCAGCGTTAAACCACCACTGCAGCGACATCAAGAGAGGTGGCTCGTCACCGCGGTAGGCGTTATTACAAGGCTGTAGATACTGACAGCCGAGCTCAACGCATGGCAAAACGCGTCAAGCTTTCGAGTCACTGCCTGTTGCATGGTTATATCAGCACAGCGCTGATCAGTCCTTCTTACGCTGCAGCTGATCTTTAAGTTGCGTGGGTAACTGGCGGATAATCAACATATCGCGTGCCGCGTCGTATTCGACTTTCGAGCCTAATAAATGCGATTCAAAGCTGATAGACAGACCTTCGCCACGACCGGTGAACCGATGAAAAGCGTTAAGCGTGCGTTTATCAGCAGGGATTTCTGGTGCTAAGCCATAGTCCTTATTGCGAATATGATCGTAAAAGGCCTTGGGATTATCTTCATCTAAGGCTTGTGACAAGCCTTCAATACTGACGACTTCGCCCTTGCGTGCTTGGGTATTGGCGTAGCTGAGCAGATGGTCGGTTTTTTCGCGCGCTTGTTCTTCGGGTAAGTCTTCACTTTCGACAAAGTCGCTAAAGGCTTTGAGTAAGGTGCGTGTTTCGCCCGGACCATCGACACCTTCTTGGCAGCCTAAAAAATCACGAAAGCCATCGATGACTTTTTTGCCGTTTTTGCCTTTGATAAAGGAAATATACTGTTTGGATTGGCTGTTATTTTGCCATTCAGACAGATTGATGCGCGTGGCTAAATGCATTTGCCCAAGATCTAAGTGGCGAGCCGTGTACACTTCTAAATCATGGTCAATCACCATGCCTTCACTGTGCTGTAACACGGCAATGGTGAGGTAGTGCGTCATACCTTGTTGGTAATGCGCGAAGAGGATATGACCGGACAGGGTGATATTGCTCTCATCAATCTGCTTTTTTAAATGCTCAGCGGCTAAATGGCTTAATTGCGTAAAGTCCATTTTTTGCGCCATATAGTCTGTTAGCCAGCCTGGTAGCGGGTACTGCGTATGATCCTCTTGAAATAAGCCCCACACTTTACTGGGCTTGCTGTTGTAGCTGTCGTTGATATCGGCCAGTAAGTGCTCTAGGGCTGTAGTGTGCGCGAGGGGTTGGCTGCGCGTTTGCAATACGGAGGGGCTGTCATCGGGCTTTTTATCAATACAGTGAACAATACAGTGCAGTAGCGGCATGGTGATTTAACCTTGTAAACGAGGATGGCGCGCGGCCTGTATCAGCGCAGCGCGGGGCAATGGGTGAGCTGGATGTTATGACGCGTTGTTGTGCTGTTCTTTCAGGCTTTCTAAACGCTTTAATACATAGCGCACATGCAAGTGCAGCTCATAGAGCTCGTTGGTGTACGACAGGGGCACTTCAACTTTAGCTAACTCGTCTTGCATTTCGGTTAAGCGCTGAATCTCATAATCGACGTGCTCAGGCAGTGTGTCATTGCTAAATTGCTTATCAATATCACGCAGATACTTGTACCAGCGATAAATGCGTGCACGAATACGCCAGCGATAGATGGGGCCGGCCACTTTAAAGAGCGGGAATAACAACACCAGCAAAGGAATCACTAAAATAATATAGCGGTCAGCCAGTGATGCAATTCTAAAGGGAAGGTAGCGTTGCAGTAGGGGCAGGCCTTTATCATGAAAATATTGCGCTTCAGTCAAAGTTGAAAATTCATGCGGTTTGTTTTTAGGCCATGCATTGGGCGCATCAATTAAAGTACCAGCACGCATCACTTCTTGCGCTGCAGCTAAAATAAGTGCGGTGAGCGCTGGGTGAAAGGAGTCATTTGCCACTAGCATCGCCACTGGACTTAGGGTGGTGACAGTCTGCGGCGGTTGATTGGTGGCAAGGTTAAGCAGACCTGGACCTATTTCAAGTTCGTTAAGAAAGGGCATTCGCGCGGTATAGGCATCGGCTTGAGTAAAGTTGACGAGCTGCAGCTCCGGGTGACTGGCGGCTTGCTGAATCAATGGGCTTTCTGCAGGGCCTAAAAAAAACGCTGCATCGAGTTGCTCATCAAGTAACGCTGCAAGCGCTTTTTTGCCCGTGATGGCGCGCCAGGTTTGCGGCAGATTATGACTGTCAATTTTATTAGCTGCCAGCATCGGATCGACCACCATGCGTGTCCCGCCGTTGGCGGCTCCGATGGCAGTCCGCAGCGGCACTAAATCACTTAGGGCATCAACGGTGACGTCTTTACGCGTAAAGAGCCACAGCGGTTCTTGGAAGACGGCGCCTAACTGAATCAGCTTGGCGCGTTGCTGGCTATTGAGCTCGAGTTCTTGGCCACTTTGTAACAAAGCTAAGTTGATACCGCTTTTTTTGTCCAGTAAGCGCTGGGTGTTTTCCCGCGAACCTGTGCTATTGACCAGTTTGAGCTCAAACCCTTCTTTAGCCAGTTCGTCACGCAGTTTTTCTGCAAACTGTGTATAGCCACCGCCCATGCCGCCGGTACTCATGGTGGCGTGCATGGGCGGTGGCGGTGCGACGAAATAAAACAATGCCGCGACCAGCGCAGCCAATACGGGCACCAACCAGAGGTTGGCACGCAGCATAATGGAGAGGTCTTGCACAATACGGTTCATAGGCGCTTCCTGTGGCCAGTGTAATTATGAGGTGCTGGGGCCTTTACGGCGCGGAATACCAAAACGCTGCCGACGTTCCCACAAGCATTTACGGCTGATGCCCAGCTTGCGTGCTAAATCAGTTTCGGTCATCTGATCTTGGTGCTCAAGCACAAAGTGCTGGAAGTAATCTTCCAGTGATAACTCGCTGGCGCTGGCTTCCTGTTCTACATCTGCGGGCTGCTCGCTGATTGATGCCGCAGGTGTGGCGGCAGCTGTGCTACTGGGTGCAACTGTTTGCGCCGCTAAGTCGACATCAATACCCATCAGCTCGGTGGTCACTTGACTGCCTTCACACAGAATCACCGCGCGCTCCAATGAGTTTTCCAACTCGCGCACGTTGCCCGGCCAAGTGTATTTTTGCAGTGCTTGCTTGGCGTGGTCGGTAAAGCTCATTGGCTCTTTACCCATACGCGTGCGCTGGCGCTCAAGCAAAATGTCGGCAATTTCTAAGACATCGTTTTCCCGATCGCGCAGGGCTGGTAAATGTAAAGCGATCACATGCAGGCGGTAGTACAAATCTTCACGAAAGCCGCCGGTTTTGGCTAAGCCTTTTAAATCACGGTGGGTGGCTGCAACTAAACGCACATCCACTTTTTGTGATTGCACTGAGCCAACACGGCGGATCTCACCTTCTTGCAATACGCGCAATAAACGCGCTTGTGCTTCAAGCGGTAGTTCACCGATTTCATCTAAAAACAGGGTGCCGCCATGAGCCGCTTCGACTAAGCCCGTGCGTGCTGATACTGCACCGGTAAAAGCGCCTTTTTCATGACCAAAAAGCTCCGACTCAATCAGAGTTTCTGGAATAGCAGCGCAGTTCACGCTAATCATCGGTGCTTTAGCGCGGTGTGAGAGATTGTGCAGGGCGCGTGCGACTAATTCTTTACCAGTACCCGATTCGCCTTGAATTAAGACGTTGGAATCGGTGGGCGCAACTTTACGGATTTTACTGTACAGCGCTTGCATGGCGGCACTGCTGCCAATAATGCCAATATCTGAGTTGTCGATATTGATTTGCTCAGCTTCAGCGTCGCCCGCTTCAGTGGCAGATTGCGGTGCAGTCTGTTGCTCGCCACGGTGTTGCTGATGATCAGCGATAATACGCGCCACAGTTTGCAGCATTTCATCATGATCAAAAGGTTTGGCGATGTAATCAATGGCGCCCAAGCGCATTGAGTCGACGGCTGAGCGCAGACTGGCATAACTGGTCATAATCAATACGGGCCTTGGATCAGCCAGCTTGATCATTTCAGTGCCTGGAGCACCGGGTAAACGCAGGTCGCTGATAATTAAATCAAAGGACGTAATATCATGTTGTTCCTGCGCTTCTTGTACTGAACCGGCTTCTTTAACTTGATAGTCATTGCGCTCGAGTAAACGGCGTAATGCTGAGCGAATAATCGGCTCATCTTCAACAATTAAAATATGATGCATTAACACGCTCTCTAAACAAACAGCAGTTTGGCCAGCTTAGGGTCCATGGGCACATGGCTGGCGCTATACCGCTGGATTGGAGGATGGGGTATGACGTGGCAAGGTAATCCGAAAACGCGTCCCCCGTTGCAACTCAAGATCAGCAGGGCTATCCACATGTATCTCGCCGTGGTGCTCTTCAATGATCGAGTACACCAAAGCAAGCCCTAAGCCGGTTCCTTGGCCTGGATCTTTGGTGGTGAAAAAAGGTTCGAACAAATGCTCAATATGCGCTGCGCTGATGCCGGTGCCCTGATCCTCAATCAATAACTCTACCTGAGAATGGGTGGCCGTTGTACGGATATAAATATGCCCACCTTCTGGACTGGCATCGCGGGCATTGGACAAAAGGTTGATCAACACTTGTGCTAGACGCTGTGGATCGGCCAGCAGCCAATGCTCAGTATTGCATAAATTAAAAAAGTGCACGGCTTTGCCCAGCTTATTAAGGCTGAGCAAATGAATGGCTTCATTGGCGATATCAAAAAAGCGCACGGCTTCATGGTAATCGTGTTGATTGTGCCCTGAATGCGAGAAGCTCATTAACGATTGCACAATGCGTGTCACGCGCTGAGTTTGCTCAACGATCTGGCTGCTGATTTCGGTGATTTCTGCATCTTCGTCGCGCTCATAGCGCAAGTTTTGCGCCAAACAGGCAATACCCGTGATGGGGTTACCAATCTCATGCGCCACGCCCGCGGCCAACCGCCCAATGGAGGCTAAGCGCTCTGAATGCACCAGCTTATCTTCAAGTAAACGGGTTTGCGTGGCATCTTCAATCAAGACCACCAAACCACCATTGCCGGGAGCTGAGGGCTCATCAATGGCGGCTTTATGTAAGTTCAGCCAACGTGAGTCGTAGGGGCCTTGTAAAGCGTGCTTATACAGGTGTGGGTTATGGCCTTGAGCAAAGTCACTCAGCAATTCACGCCAGGGCGAATCAATGCTATCAAGGCGTGAGCCTACCACCCGTGATGCGGTAATTCCGGTCAGATCCTCAAGGGCATGGTTCCACATTAAAATCTCATAATCCTTGGCTAAAGAGCACACGCCCATGGGCAAGTCTTGCAAGGTTTGGCGGTGGTAGCGGCGTAAGGTGTCCAACTCGGCCGCTAAACCGGTGAGCTGTGACTTGTAATCTTCCATGCGGTTTTCAATAAAGTTAATGTCTTCACTGACATAGGTTTCGCTATCGACCTTATAAGGCAAGAAGGTATCGACCAAGTCTTGCGCTACGCTGGGGCCCATCAGACCGGATAAGTTGGCTTCAATGCGATCACGTAAGCGCCGTAAAGCAAAAGTGCGGCGTTCATCAAAGGGGTATTGTAAGTCCTTGAGTGCTTGTTCAACTTCGCGCTGTGCAGTGACCGCACCCAAGGGCTTGGCCAGTTCGGCGGCAAACTCTTGTGGAGTGGCAGCATACACCTCACGACGCTCAGGGCGGCGCACATTGTTAATCATGCAAGCTTGTGCTGCGCTTTGTTCTTCTAAACTGGTGCGTGTGGCGAGCGACACTAAAACAAAAAACACACAGTTGGTGCCAAGGGCTGCGATAGCAGAAAAGTGCCAGTTGCGCGCATCCAAAACATACAAGTAATCAAACCATGGCAGATAGATTTCTTGTATATCAGTGAACATCGGCAGCAACATGCCAATTGACCACGCCAGCATGCCGGCTAACGCGCCACTGATAAACCCATAACGGTTGGCTTTAGGCCAATACAAGACGGCCAGTACACCGGGCAAAAACTGGATGGTGGCCACATAAGCCACTAAACCTAAGTTAGATAAATCTTGCAGAGTGTTGAGTAATAAATAAAAGCTGTAACCAGCCAAAACAATAGCGAAAATCAGCGCGCGCCGCGTCCACTTGAGCCAGCGGTAAATATTACGTTCTGCAGGCGGCTGATATAAAGGCAATACAAGGTGGTTGAGCACCATGCCCGACATGGCCAGGGTTAAAACAATAATCACCCCGCTGGCGGCCGATAAACCACCCATAAAGGCCAATAGGGTGAGGCGCTCGCTGTTCACCGCGATGCCTAAACCTAAGGTGTAATATTCAGGTGAAGTGGGTGCGTTCACTTTTAAGCCGGCCCACAAAATCGGTAGAATCGGCAAGCTCATCAGCAATAAGAATAAAGGCACGCCCCAACTGGCGGTGACCATCGCGCGGGGGTTGAGGTTCTCGGTAAAGGTCATGTGATACATATGGGGCATGACAATGGCCGAAGCGAAAAACAAGAGGAGCAAGGTGCGCCACGGACCTTCTTGCAAGGGCAGTTGCAAGTCATCCAAAATATCGCGGTTGTTGCTCAGCCACATGTCTAAATCGCTGGGACCATCAAAAATCACAAACAGCGCATAAGCGCCAATGGCCAGTAAGGTGATGAGCTTGGCCAGTGATTCAAAGGCAATAGCAAAGACCAAGCCTTCGTGCTTTTCTCGTGTGGCGATATGCCGTGCGCCAAATAAGATCGAGAACAAGGTAATTAAAATACAAAAGGCTAAAGCCACACGGTTTTGAATCGATTGCCCAGTCAAAATACCTATGGTGTCGGCCACTGCCTGAATTTGCAGCGCCAATAAGGGCAGTGCGCCCATTAACATACCAATGGTAGTAATGGCACCGACCCAAGTGCTGCGAAATCGAAACGCTAGTAAGTCAGCCAGTGAGGAGAGCTGATGAGTGCGGGTCAACTGCAAGATGGGTGACAACAGTACGGGTGCCAGTAAAAACGCACCGGATAGACCTAAATAAATGGCTAAAAAGCCATAACCGTATTGATAAGCTAAGCCCACTGAACCAAAAAAGGCCCAGGCACTGGCATACACCCCCAAAGACAAAATATAGGTCAGAGGATGGCGCACAATGGCACGTGGCACCCAGCCTTTTTCACTGGCCCAAGCCACACCAAATAAGGTCAGTAAATAGGTGGTGCTGATTAAGATCAGTTGACTTAGGCTAAAACTCATCAGTTTCTTTCTGGCTCTGTAAGACAAAGGTGACTGCAATTAAAATCAGCCACAACAAATATGGGCGATACCAAACACTATCGGCTGCTGTCCACCACTGCATAATGGCAGGCGAAAACAGATACATGCTGACAACTAAAATCAGAACTAAGCGATAAATATACATGCTGCCACTCACCCTCTAAGTGTCACCGATAGTAACCAAGCATAAGGCAATCTGCCATAGGTGAATGCAAGCATTGTGTATTTATCGGACAAAACGCCCTTGGCGTCGTTCGGCATAAAACTCCAGTGTGCTGGCGCGATAACCGGCACGTAAGCTGGGTAAAGGTAGGCATTTTTGCCATTGTGCGCCTGCGACTAAAGGACTGCTGCCGCTGTAGCGTGCTTGAGTGAACAAGGTTTCAACTAAGTTGATATTTTCACCCGGGCGGTAGGCGGCAATGCGCCAGTGTAAATCTTGCAAAGCGTGGCTGGTGTTGTTACTTAACTGCACACTTAATGGCGTATCAGGTGGACACTGCTCGGGGGCATAACTTAGATGTATATCCAGTTGGTCCAGCTGCCGCTGAGTGCTGCGCTCATCGATAATCAACCAAGCGGCAATGCTGGCTAAAATAGCCAGCAGCGGTACGCCAATCATCAAGGTGCGCTTAGGGTAGCGCAGCAGCAGCGCGAGCCAAGTTAAAGGGATAAGTGCAGGGGGCAACATGACGTTAATCCTCAGGATGATCGCGCAAGAAAACCAAATGCTCAGGCTTTGAGTGTTCAGGGCTGTAGTAATAGCCTTGTTCGTTAAAGTCTTTGAGCGCATTCACGGTGCTGACTTGGTGTTGGATCACATAGCGCGCCATCATGCCGCGGGCTTTTTTGGCATAAAAACTGATGATTTTATATTGATCGTTTTTTAAATCTTTAAAGTCGACATTCACCAAGGTGGCGTTGAGCTTTTTAGGTTGTACGGCTTTAAAGTATTCGTTGGAGGCTAGGTTAAGCAGTACTTCGCTACTTTGTTCAGCTAAGCATTGATTGAGTGAGTCAGTAATGTGCTCACCCCAAAATTCATACAGGTTTTTGCCTTTAGGGTTATCGAGCTTGGTACCCATTTCCAGGCGGTAGGCTTGCATTAAATCCAGTGGGCGTAAGACACCATAGAGGCCAGACAGAATGCGCAAGTGCTGTTGTGCATAGGTAAAATCAGCCTCACTGAGTGTAGCGGCATCTAAACCGGTATACACATCACCCTTAAAGGCTAAGATGGCTTGGCGGGCGTTATCTTGAGTGAACTCAGGTGTCCATTCAGTAAAACGGGCCACATTAAGCCCTGCCAACTTATCGGACAGCTTCATTAACTGCGCCAATTCATTGGGCGCGAGCTGGCGCAGTACGTCAATCAATTGGCTGGATTGCTCAACAAAACGTGGTTGTGTGTAGTGTTCAGTGGCCAGCGCACTGGTGTAATCCAGCGTTTTGGCTGGCGATATAACCATCAACATAAAATGCAGTCCTTTTAATACAGCACCCCCTAGCATGGCATGCTTAGGCGGTGGCAAACAATATGGATTTGAGTATACAAGCTCTCGACCAGGATGGCCGCAGCGAACAGAGCAATTTGCCAGCAAAAACAACCTATATCTGCGACAATGCTCAGCCCCGATTTAGATATGTATTAGCCGTTCATGAGTACACCAGCTAACCAGCACACCTTGTTTGCACAGATTCAACACGCCTTGAGTCAAGATCAATACCGCTTGCGTCGTCGCTTGCAAACTCTGCTTAAACAACCTGAACATAAGCAGAAGTTAGCCCAGTGGCAGCAGGACTTGGATAGGTCCTGCCAGCAGGTGGAGAACCGTCGTTTAAGCATTCCACAGATTCATTACGATGACAGCTTACCCATTGCTGAGCGCCGCGAAGACATTAAACAAGCGTTAGCCAAGCATCAGGTGCTGATTATTGCGGGGGAGACGGGCTCAGGTAAAACCACGCAGCTACCTAAACTGTGTTTGGAGCTGGGACGCGGTACGCATGGTTTGATTGGCCATACGCAGCCGCGGCGTTTGGCTGCGCGCAGTGTGGCTGCACGTATTGCTGAAGAAATCGCCACTCCGCTGGGTGAGCTGGTGGGTTATCAGGTGCGCTATGAGGATCAGAGCCATGAGCGCACGCTGGTTAAGTTGATGACGGATGGTATTTTGCTGGCGGAAACGGGACGTGATCGGTTTTTGCAGCGTTACGATACGATCATTATTGATGAGGCCCATGAGCGCAGTCTTAATATTGATTTTCTCTTGGGCTATATCAAACAGATTTTACCGCGCCGCCCTGATCTAAAAGTCATTATCACCTCAGCGACTATTGACCTTGAACGCTTCTCTAAGCACTTTGATGATGCACCGATTATTGAAGTGTCTGGCCGTACCTATCCGGTCGACACTTGGTATCGCCCATTAGTGGCGAGCCAAGATGAAGACGGCAATACGGTTGAAGAAGACCTCAGCGTTGATCAGGGCATCTTGAATGGTTTGCTAGAAATCGCTGAGCATGAGCGCCGTGAAAAACGCTTGCCCGGTGATGTCTTGGTGTTTTTACCCGGTGAGCGCGAGATTCGTGAATGCGCGGAAATCTTGCGTAAAGCCCAGCTCAAACACACCGAGATCTTACCGCTGTATGCGCGTTTATCGCCCAGCGAGCAGCAAAAGATTTTCCAAAGCAGTCCCGCGCGTAAAGTAATTTTGGCCACCAACGTTGCAGAAACGTCTTTGACTGTACCGGGTATTCGTTATGTGATTGATAGCGGTACGGCACGCATCAGTCGCTACAGTTATCGCGCGAAAATCCAGCGTCTACCCATTGAAGCCATTTCCCGTGCCAGCGCCAATCAGCGCCAAGGGCGATGTGGTCGAGTGGAAGCAGGTATTTGTATTCGTCTGTACAGCGAAGCCGATTTTCTAGGCCGGCCGGAGTTTACTGATCCGGAGATTTTGCGCACCAATTTGGCGGCAGTTATTTTACAGATGCTGCATTTACGCTTGGGTGCCATTGAAGACTTTCCATTTATTGAGCCGCCCGAAGGCAAAGCGATCAGTGATGGCTTTAATGTGCTGCAAGAACTGAGCGCGGTGGATCGTGATAGCAAGCTGACCGACTTAGGTAAGCAGCTGGCGCGTTTACCCATTGACC
>JAAZJF010000058.1 GCA_012800475.1 Gammaproteobacteria bacterium | reverse complement strand
TTAAATCGTCCAGACGTTGACTGTGTTGCTGTAAACGCTCACGTGGGTGACGTAAACGCTGGCGCAAGTGCTGCAGTTGCGTGCGCTGGCGCTGTAGGCGCTCTTCAATACGCAGTTTAAGCTGGCGCTCATAGGCATGTAGACGCGTTAACAGTTCTTGGCGATCGGGCGCTAACAGTTCGGCCGCTGCTGAAGGGGTGGGCGCACGCACGTCCGCCACAAAATCACTCATAGATACATCAGTTTCATGGCCGATGGCGCTGACAATCGGTGTCTGGCAATCGGCAATAGCTCGTGCCACGGCTTCTTCGTTAAAGCACCATAAATCTTCGAGCGAGCCGCCGCCGCGCGCTAAAATAATGGCATCGTAGTGTGCATTATCGGCTCGATTTAGTGCTTGGACAATCTGTGCTGTAGCTTCGCGGCCTTGGACGGCAGTGGGTATCAGTGTGAGTTGCACATGGGGCGCACGTCGACTAAAAACGCTGACAATATCATGCAGTACTGCGCCTGAAGGCGAGGTGATGACACCGATACGTTGCGGGTATTTAGGCAGAGCACGTTTACGTTCTTGGGCAAACAGGCCTTCAGCTTGTAATGCTGTTTTAAGCGCTTCAAAGGCGAGGCGTAATGCGCCATCACCTGCAGCCTCGAGACTATCAAGAATCATTTGATAGTCACCACGACCTTCATATAAAGAGACACGACCGCGCACGCGAACTAACAAGCCATCGCGCAGTAACTCACGTACACGGCTGGCTTGTTGTCTGAAAATAGCACAGCGCACTTGAGCGTTACGGTCTTTTAATGTGAAGTAGACATGTCCTGATGCCGGTTTGGCAATGTTAGAGAGCTCGCCTTCCACCCAGATTTGGGGGAATACGTCTTCTAAAAGTAAACGGGCGCGCTGATTAAGTTGGCTGACGGTTAAAACTTCACGGTCGAGGCCAAGGCGCTGAGCAGGATCAATAAGCATCAGAGGATATTAAAGCAAGCCTGTGGCATTTGCGAGTCTTGCCAGCGTTGCCCTGCAGTGTTAGCTAGTGGGTTGTTTGTTTTTTAATTAGGTTAATTGGCGTATCTATGGTATAAAACGCGCCGCTTTACTTGATTATTCAAGAGAGCTTTAAAATCCACACACATATCGACACGAATTTCTGGGTGCCTTCGGGTTGAAAGTCGGGATATGTGGAGGCTTAACCCTTATTACTGTTTAGGAATGATCATGACTCAACAAGTCACTATGCGTGAAATGTTAAAGGCTGGTGTGCACTTCGGACACCAAACCCGCTACTGGAATCCAAAAATGGGCAAATACATTTTTGGCGCGCGCAACAAGATTCACATTATTAACTTAGAAAAAACCTTACCTATGTTCAATGACGCGATGTCAGTCATTGAAAAATTGTCAAACGGTAAGAACAAAATTCTTTTTGTTGGTACTAAGCGTTCAGCGAGCAAAATCATTGCTGAGCAAGCAACGCGTTGCAACATGCCTTACGTTAACCACCGCTGGTTAGGTGGTATGTTGACCAACTACAAAACCATTCGTGATTCAATCAAACGTTTACGTGATCTAGAAGCGCAAGCTGAAGACGGTACGTTTGAAAAGCTGACCAAGAAAGAAGCATTAATGCGTACTCGTGACTTAGAGAAGCTTGAGCGCAGCATTGGTGGTATCAAAAACATGGGCGGTTTGCCTGACGCAATGTTTGTTGTTGACGTTGATCACGAGCGCATTGCTATTCAGGAAGCCAACAAGCTTGGTATTCCAGTAATTGGCATCGTGGATACCAACAGCAGCCCAGATGGTGTTGATTACATCATTCCAGGTAACGATGACGCGATCCGTGCAATTCAATTGTACTTGGGTGCGGCCGCTGACTGCGTATTGCGCGTACGTCAAGGCAATGCAACAACAGCTGAAGAGTTTGTTGAGGTTGCTGAGGGCTAAGGCTCTGCACGTCGACCTGTGACAAGAAAAGGGGGCTTAACGCCCCCTTTTTTCCTGATTTAAGAGGCAGTTTGCAACTGCTGTATAGATTGAATTAAAGAGGATTGTGAAGATGACTCAGATCACTGCTGCTATGGTTAAAGAACTGCGTGAGCGTACTGGCCAAGGCATGATGGATTGCAAAAAAGCTTTGGAAGCTGCCGGTGGCGATATTGAAAAAGCCATTGACGATATGCGTTCTGCTGGTGCAATTAAAGCGGCTAAGAAAGCCGGTAATATTGCTGCCGAAGGTTCTATCGCAGTTAAAATTGCTGACGATAACAAAAGCGCTGCGATCATTGAAGTGAACTCACAGACTGACTTTTTGGCTCTGCAAGAAGACTTTAAAGGCTTTGTTGCAGACAGTTTAGATGTTGCCTTTGCTGACAACAGCTTGGACACTGCTGCGCTGGTTGCTCAGCGAGAGTCAGCACGTGAAGCACTGGTTGCTAAGTGTGGTGAGAACGTTAATATTCGTCGTCTGACGCGTATTGAAGGTGATGTGTTAGGTGCTTACCTGCACGGTAACCGTATTGGTGTTGTCGTTTCAATGACCGGTGGTGATGCTGAGTTAGCTAAAGACGTTGCAATGCACGTTGCAGCAAGCAACCCACAGTTCTTAGACCCAACCCAAGTGTCTGACGAAGCGATCGCTAAAGAAAAAGAAATCTTTATGGCGCTCAACGAAGACAAGATCAAAGGCAAGCCAGAAAATATTGTTGAAAATATGGTTAAAGGCCGTATCAATAAGTTCTTGGCAGAAGCGAGCTTAGTCGAGCAAGCATTCATTAAGAACCCAGAAGTTACTGTGGGTCAACTTGCTAAGCAAGCTGGCGCAACCATCGTTTCTTTTGTACGTTTTGAAGTGGGTGAAGGTATCGATCGCGGTGAAGAAGTTGACTTCGCTGCTGAAGTTGCTGCTCAGGTTGCTGCTTCAAAGAAGTAAGCGCCCGCTTGTAACAATCAAAGGCTGCCCGCAATTGCGTGCGGCCTTTTTTGTAAAAAGAGACTGTGCTTTATACCGCCGTCTTGTAATATGTGCGCACACGAACATGACTCATTTTTAAACTGTGGTTAGATTGCACCACAGACGTTAACTCACACCTGCAGGAGATACATATCATGGCCCAACAAGTCGGTGGACGCCAGCCGCGCTATAAGCGAATTTTACTAAAACTCAGTGGCGAAGCCCTGATGGGCACTGAGGATTTTGGTATTGATCCTAAAGTGCTGGACCGTATGGCTTTAGAGATCGGTCAGTTAATCGGCATTGGTGTGCAGGTCGGCTTGGTGATTGGTGGTGGTAACTTGTTCCGTGGTGCTGCGCTGTCTGCAGCGGGTATGGACCGTGTGACCGGCGACCATATGGGTATGCTGGCGACGGTGATGAATTCTTTGGCGATGCGTGATGCGTTAGAGCGCTCCAATATTCCAGCCTTAGTGATGTCAGCTATTTCGATGGTCGGTGTGACGGATCACTATGACCGTCGTAAAGCGGTTGGGCACTTGAAGAAAGGTGAAGTAGTTATTTTTTCAGCAGGTACCGGTAATCCATTCTTTACCACCGACTCTGCAGGTTGCTTGCGCGGTATTGAGATCAGCGCTGATGTGGTTCTTAAGGCAACAAAAGTCGATGGTGTATATACTGCTGATCCTTTTAAAGATCCCAATGCAGAAAAGTTTGATTATCTGACCTATGACGAAGTGCTCGATCGTAAGTTGGAAGTGATGGACTTGACTGCAATTTGTTTGTGTCGTGATCACAATATGCCGTTACGCGTTTTTAATATGAACAAGCCTGGCGCACTGCTCAACGTTGTATTAGGTGGTGCTGAAGGCACTCTGATTGAGGAAACAAAGCAATGATCAATGAGATCAAAAAAGATGCACAGGCACGTATGCATAAATCAGTGGAGTCATTACAGACTGCATTTGCAAAAATTCGCACAGGCCGTGCCCACCCAGGTATTTTAGATGTGGTGATGGTGTCCTACTACGGTAGCGACACACCGCTGAACCAAGTAGCGAACGTCACTGTAGAAGATTCACGTACTTTAGCCTTGACTGTGTTTGATAAGAGCATGATTCAAGCAGTGGAAAAAGCCATCTTAGTGTCTGACTTGGGTTTGAATCCGGCGACATCAGGTACGACTATTCGCGTACCCATGCCTGCCTTGACCGAAGAAACGCGTAAAGGCTACACCAAGCAAGCGCGTCAAGAATCAGAAAACGCACGCGTTGCTGTGCGCAATATTCGCCGTGATGCTTTGGCTCAGTTGAAAGACTTAGTGAAAGAAAAAGAAATCAGCGAAGATGAAGAACGTCGTGGTGCCGATGAGATCCAAAAGCTCACTGACCATGCCGTTGAAGAAGTCGACAAGCTAT
Organism: Gammaproteobacteria bacterium; assembly: GCA_012800475.1. Lineage (GTDB taxonomy): Bacteria > Pseudomonadota > Gammaproteobacteria > Pseudomonadales > Pseudomonadaceae > Denitrificimonas. The sequence continues at coordinate 3,472 of JAAZJF010000058.1, read as the reverse complement.
TAGCGACCAAAGAAACTGATTTAATGGCCGTGTAACTTAGAGGCTGCTGTGATGAACAAAACAACGCAGGATGCACCAGGCATCATTCCACGTCATGTGGCGATTATTATGGATGGCAATAACCGCTGGGCAAAAAAACGCTTTCTGCCTGGTGTCGCGGGCCATAAAGCCGGTGTTGATGCTGTTCGCGCAGTGGTCGAGGTGTGCGCTGAAGCGGGTGTAGAAGTGCTCACGCTGTTTGCTTTTTCCAGTGAGAACTGGCAGCGACCCGCCGAAGAAGTGGGTGCTTTGATGGAGCTTTTTTTGCTGGCTTTACGCCGCGAATCGAAGAAGCTGGATCAAAATGGTATCCGTTTGCGTATTATTGGCGATCGCTCACGTTTTCATCCAGATTTACAAGCTGCGATGCAAGCAGCAGAGGATCGCACAGCGCACCATTCTAAGTTTATCTTACAAGTGGCTGCTAATTACGGTGGCCAGTGGGATATTGTCCAGGCCGCTCAACAGCTTGCACGTTCAGTGCAGGCTGGTGAGTTAGAGCCGGACGCTATCACTGCAGATCATTTACAGAATTGTTTAAGTACTGCACAGCAACCACCGCCTGACTTATGTATTCGTACCGGTGGTGAGCGTCGTATCAGTAACTTTTTATTGTGGCAGCTTGCATACAGTGAGTTGTACTTTTCAAGTTTATTTTGGCCTGACTTTAAGCATCAAGCGATGCGCGAAGCCTTGACAGATTTTGCCTCACGACAGCGTCGTTTTGGCAAAACCTGTGAACAAGTGGCCGCACAGGAGCGTACATCATGCTCAAGCAACGGATAATAACCGCTTTATGGTTACTGCCTTTGGCGTTGTTTGGTTTTTTTGGGCTAGAAGGACACGCTTTTTTAGCATTTGTGAGTAGTATTATTGCCCTTGCGGGTTGGGAATGGGCCCGTTTAGCGGGCTTTGCTGGGCAAGTACAGCGTGTAGCCTATGCTGCGCTGGCTGTGGCCGTGTTGCTGTTGCTCAATAGCAGCGAAGCCCTGTTAATGCCTGTGTTGTATGTGGCTGGGGTTTTTTGGTTATTAGCCATTGCAATGGTGGTCAGTTTTCCTGCAAGCATCGCCTGTTGGGGCGGTAATGTGGGTAAGTTGTTGATCGGCTTAGTGATCATTGTGCCTGCTGGTTTAGGCTTGTATGTACTCAAAAACTTGCCGCAAGGCAATATGCTGATTTTAACTTTAATGCTGCTGGTTTGGGGCGCTGATATTGGTGCTTACTTTTTTGGGCGTACCTTTGGTCGACGCAAATTAGCTCCGCGCGTCAGTCCAGGTAAAAGCTGGGCCGGATTGTTTGGCGGTGTAGTGACCAGTGCTTGCATTGCGGCAGGTTTGGCGCTGTATTTTGCTGTGCCAAGTGCTCAATGGGGTTGGATTTTATTGGGCGCAGTGATTGTTGTGCTCTTTTCCGTGATCGGTGATCTGACCGAAAGTATGTTTAAACGCCAGATGGGCATTAAAGACAGTAGCCAGTTATTACCTGGACATGGCGGTGTGTTAGACCGCATTGATAGCTTAACTGCAGCGGCGCCCATCTTTGCTTTATTGCTCTTGTTATCGGGCTGGACATTGCCTTGAGTCATACATCAGTACAACCGCAAAATATCACTGTGTTGGGTGCGACGGGCTCAATTGGTAGTAGCACCTTAGATGTGATCAGTCAGCACCCTGAACGTTATCAAGTGTTTGCTTTGACGGCGCACACGCGTATCAGTGAGTTGCACGATTTGTGTGTGCAATACCGTCCACGTTTCGCTGTGGTAGCTGATCCAACTCATGCGCAGCGCTTACAAAGTGATTTGCATACCCTGGGTGTGGCGACTGTTGTGTTGGCTGGTCCTCAAAGTTTATGTGATGTCGCTGCGCACCCCGAGGTTGATGTGGTGATGGCCGCTATTGTGGGTGCGGCAGGTTTGGCTTCGGCGATGGCTGCAGTGGTTGCAGGTAAGAAAATACTGCTGGCCAATAAAGAAGCTTTAGTCATGTCGGGTGCTTTATTTATGCGTGCGGTGCATGAGCATGGCGCGCAGTTATTGCCTATTGATAGTGAACACAACGCTATTTTTCAGTGCCTGCCGTGTAATTATGCTGACGGTTTAGCGCCTGTGGGTGTGCGTCGGATTTTATTAACCGCATCGGGCGGACCTTTTCGTAACAGCAGTTATGCTGAGCTCGAGCAGGTGACGCCAGCACAAGCCTGTGCCCACCCCAATTGGTCCATGGGGCAAAAAATCTCAGTTGATTCAGCCACTATGATGAACAAAGGCTTGGAATTGATTGAGGCCTGCTGGTTGTTTGATGCGCGTCCTGAGCAGGTTGAGGTGGTGATTCACCCGCAGAGTGTGATTCATTCGCTGGTCGATTATGTGGATGGTTCAGTGTTAGCACAGTTGGGTAATCCTGATATGCGCACACCTATCGCCCATGCTATGGCGTGGCCAGAGCGGATTACTTCAGGCGTGGCGCCTTTAGATTTATGTGCCTTGGCGCGTATGGATTTCATTGCCCCAGATTTACAGCGTTTTGCCTGTTTGCGCTTAGCAATTGAGTCAGCGCAAGCCGGTGGTGTCGCGCCGATTGTGTTGAATGCCGCTAACGAAGTGGCGGTTGCTGCTTTCTTAAATGAGCGCATACGTTTTACGCACATCCCACAATTGATTGAAGATGTATTAAGCACCGATATACCAGGGCGCATTGATACGCTGGAGAGTATTGTCGCAGTGGATCAGCACGCTCGCCGCCAAGCCAATACATGGTTACAAAAACAGTCGATAACAGCAGGTAGAAGAGCATGAGTGGTCTGTATATGTTGTTGGGCACTTTAGTGGCCTTAGGTGTTTTAGTAACGATTCATGAGTATGGGCATTTTTGGGTGGCGCGCCGCTGTGGCGTTAAAGTGCTGCGCTTTTCTGTAGGTTTTGGCACGCCTTTAGTGCGTTGGCATGATCGCCATGGCACAGAGTTTGTGATTGCGCTGATTCCTTTGGGCGGTTATGTGAAAATGCTCGATGAGCGTGAGGCCAGCGTCGCACCTGAGGATCAGCACCGCTCTTTTAACGGTAAGACTGTTGGCCAGCGCATAGCCATTGTGGCTGCAGGTCCTGTCGCGAACTTTGCTTTGGCGTTTGTTCTATTTTGGCTGTTGGCTATGCTGGGCAGTCAGCATGTGAAGCCGGTGATTGGCAATGTCGTCAGCGGCAGTTTAGCTGAGCGAGCCGGTCTGCACAGTGGGCAAGAAAATGTCAGTGTGGACGGTCAGGCAGTAAGCGGTTGGTCTGATGTGAATCTGCAGCTTATTCAGCGCATTGGTGAAAGCGGCAGCATCGAATTAACGACTCAGAGTGCCGGTCAATCGGCGCTTGAGTCTTACAGTATTAAACTCGATAAGTGGTTGTATGGCGCACAAGAGCCCAACCCTATTTATGAAG
>JAAZJF010000338.1 GCA_012800475.1 Gammaproteobacteria bacterium | reverse complement strand
CGGCGTTATCAAGAAGTTGGCGTGTGCATTGATGCGCAGTTTGTTGCTGCTGATTCTCTACTGCTGTCAGCGGCTTTAACTGCATATGCAGGTCGTCCTATTCGTAATGCTGCTGGCCTTTTGAGTTCGTGGTTAAGCACTAACGGTGACGGCAGTTTTGCCGTGGGTTGGGTTTCTAAGCTGTTGCAAACCTTTGATAAGTTTATGGCATCAACAAGCAATCGTTATATGTTGGCGCTGTTAAGTCGTACGATAAGCACGTCTCAGCAGCCTGATTTTGTGAGGTTTTTAGAGTGGTATTTACAAGAAAAAGCACGGACTTATAGGTGCAGCGTTAAGTTATGTGCTGGCATGAGTGCACAGGCGATGCGTGCTGGAGAGTTTGAGCAGGCACAGCAACACCTAAGCCAAACCGATGACAAAGTTATCATTCTGTCTACCTATCCCTCGATGGGTGAGGGTAAAAATCCTGACTATCCTGTTGAGCGCGCACAGGATCGTGCGCAGTTGCTTTGGGTTGGCTCAGGTCCTGAACCTGAAAAAGCACGGGCAGATATTGATACCTTATTTTTGGAGCGGCCAACACATCAACTCTTGACTGATCAGGATGATTATCAGGTCAATCAACTGCTGCTTTTTCATCAGATTATGGCATTGCAAGAGTCAGGTTATATCTCCCCGCGCGGAGCACGTACTTGGGTGAAAATGGCTCTACAAGGTACAAACCACATGCAGCATCAAGGTCAATATTATAAGACCGATGACTATAGGTTTCTGTTACGTAAAATAATTGAGCAAGCAGTAGGGCGTACGGCGCGAACAGCTTTTAAACGCCCGTGCATCAAAATTTTTGCCGATAGTGATTTACGTGGTTATCTGGCTGATGATGAACGCTCGAAAGATTTGCTATCACATGAATACCATGCGTTACGTACAGTTGCGGCTAGTCATGCAGCGCCTACTGTAAGCAACAAAACACCTGAACGGGCGCATAACAGAGCGGAATTTTATACTGGTGACACCCTTAATCTGATTCGTGAGTTGATCCGGGGTTTTACCGGCAGCGATCCGGCAAGAGCACGAGGCAGCTGGGAAAATCTACGCACTCAGCTACTACGTCATCCTACAATCGAGGCGCTGAACGGCAATTACCCTAGGCTGTATTTGCACTCTCCAGCTGCTGATGGGTATCAGTTTTCCGGCAGTTTGGAGATTGACGGTGTTTTCGCTTTAGGCAGTGATTTGAAGTTTTTTGAACAGGCACAGGGTAACCGATGGGTCACTGAAGTGGGTAGTGGGCTGCCTGCATTGATGAAAAACGCTACAGCGCGCCAGTACTTTGAAAAAAACAACTTTGCTACACACTGGTCAGCGCATCACAACATGCTCAACCCAGCAGCTTTTGCAAATATCTATAAGGGAGCATTGGGTGAAGAGGGCGTGATCAGTATTTTGCTTAACCAAGGCTTGCAGGTCGAGCCGATGCCGATGGACGTATATGAAGTCTGTGACTTTATTGTGCGCTTGGGTCCAAATATGCCGGCCGTTGCAGTGGATGCAAAAAACTGGCAAGACGACGGCGCCATCGATAATCACAGTGTTAAAGCGCAACGATTAAAACAAGTTGGAATTCACTCGATTGTCTACATCAATTTGTTTGGTTCAGAACAGAGCCAGTGCCGTTATTTAACGGATGAATTAGTCGTAAGCCAAAATCCGCACAGTCCTGTTATTGAAATAGCTGGCGTGGTTGATTCTGATACGGGTGACACTTTAATTCAGAACCTACACACACTCGTGCATTGGCTAGGAGAGCAGCAATGAAAAGCGTACAAACCAGTTTTATTAACATTGTGACCCTAAACCGTGTAGGGCTGGCTGAGCAATTTTCAGTGGCCTGTATTTCATATCAAAATTGGTCTAAAGAAGAGTGTGATGCCAAGCTTTGCAAGCTTCCGTCCGCTATTTACCGAACGTTAAGGCCGCTTGCTTTGCTGCAGGATTCTCAGGATAAAAAATATTGGGTTTTATTAAAAAAGGACAATGCCTTAGAGTTTGCCGCGGATGATCTAAGCTTTCGTTATCAGTGTTTAAGTGAAGCACCTAAATGGGTTTTGCAGGGGCTTTTGGTGCGCGCTGTTCCGCGACTCTTGCAGATAGCCGAGCAAGACTCAAAACGTATTGAGGCTGATGGTGTTTTTTATATCATTGAGAAAAAACCATTCAAACCTTGGGGGTATGAGCTTGTTACTGCCACTATTGAGCCGAGAAAAGTCAAAGTGGCAAGTATGGAAGCTAAGGTGCCATCTATGTGGCGATTGAATCTAGGCACAGTAACCTTTACGCCGCTTAAAGCCCATGAGGACGAAAAAGGTGAGCTCTATCCGGCTGTAGCGAAAATGCCTCGCTACGATGCTGATCAGTTTGGTCAGGATGTCACCCGCAGTGAGCAAGGGCAGTATGTAAAACGCGCTCGATCAAAATTTAAAAATCGAGTGGCGGCTTTTAAATTCAATAATCCTTTGTCACTGGCTGATTACTACATCACTCGGCTGGGTACGCTGTCTTTGTTTTTAGAAGACTTAGAGCGCGCCTATGGTGATGACTTTAAGATTGTACTTAAACATATTGAGTTCGATGAGCATAAGCATATTCGCGCACCAGAAATTGCTCGTAGTTACGTGCAGCTGCACAACTTGGTGCAGCAATTTCCCATATATATAGTCAATCACAGTAGTGATCTTGAAGCCGCTGGGCGAATGCGAGCAGAGCTATTGAGCCTAGGGATAGAGCCGATACTGGCTGCGGATATAAATCCGGAGGGACTTAATATTCAACTTGTCAGCGACAAGGACAGTTATAAAAAAGGCGAGGCTGATCCTTACAAGGTGGCGCGAGCAAAGTATCCGCAAGCGGTTATTCAATCCTGTTATCCAGAGCGCTTAGATGGCACAGGTAATGCGCGTCATACGACGGAAGTCGTTGTGAAAGAGCTGCTGATTAAACTCGAAGTCCAGCAAAGCAGGCTTATCTATGAATACCCCTTGCTGCCAGACAATGTTTGGTTTATTACCCAAGCTCAGATCGACAGTAAAGGGAAAGATTGGTTGGTTGTGTATTGCAAAGTACAGAATCAGCGCCTTGAGTTCGGTGTTGTGCCTGAACAGATTGTTGAAGACATACACATCAGCCTAAATACAGAACAGCGTAAACGTTTTTTTACCGGTAAAAACAGGCCAAACCTAGTTTTTTGGCCGCAAACGGGCAGTTTTTTATTGCTGAGCGATACTGAGGCGGTGTGTTTACCGGATGAGGCTGAGTTGCATAGTTTGATCAAAGAGGT
>JAAZJF010000057.1 GCA_012800475.1 Gammaproteobacteria bacterium | reverse complement strand
ACAGGCCGCTGCCACTTCACGCAAATTATGTGGCGGCACATCAGTGGCCATACCCACGGCAATCCCCGTGGTGCCATTGAGCAATAGATTGGGCAAACGCGCAGGCAATACCGCCGGCTCATTCATCGTGCCGTCAAAGTTGGGAATCCAATCCACAGTACCTTGGCCTAACTCGGTGAGCAGCACTTCAGAGTAGCGGGCTAAACGCGCTTCGGTGTAACGCATGGCGGCAAAGGATTTAGGATCATCGGGTGCACCCCAGTTACCTTGGCCATCGACCAAGGGATAGCGATAGCTGAACGGCTGCGCCATCAACACCATCGCTTCATAACAGGCGCTGTCACCGTGGGGGTGAAACTTACCTAAGACGTCACCGACAGTACGCGCGGATTTTTTATGCTTAGAGTCAGCGTCAAGACCCAGCTCACTCATGGCATAGACAATACGGCGCTGCACAGGTTTTAGACCATCGCCAATATGCGGCAAAGCACGGTCCATAATCACGTACATGGAATAGTTTAAATACGCTTGCTCGGTAAACTCGGCCATCGAGCGGCGTTCAACACCCTCAAGGCTTAAATCAACAGGCTGGGTCATGCATGGCCTCTATCAAATGGGTTGGCAGTCAAAACACAATAGATCAGGTGAGCGGGATGCATCACACTTGCACCTCAGCTAAATCACCTTTGCTTTCCAGCCAGGCTTTACGATCACTGGCACGCTTTTTCGCCAACAACATATCCATCAACTCTTGCGTGCCACTGTAATCATCGAGCGTCAGCTGCACCAAGCGGCGGGTGTTGGGGTCCATAGTGGTTTCACGCAGTTGCGGCGGGTTCATTTCACCCAGACCTTTAAAGCGTGTGACTTGCGGTTTACCGCGTTTTTTCTCTGCTTGTAGACGACTGAGAATAGCCTCCAGCTCGTCATCATCCAGCGCGTAATGCACCTCTTTACCGATGTCCACACGGTACAAAGGTGGCATGGCTACATAGATATGCCCCGCTTCCACCAAAGGTCTAAAGTGGCGCATAAAGAGCGCACACAAGAGTGTGGCAATGTGCAAACCATCGGAGTCAGCATCAGCCAAAATACAGACCTTGCCGTAACGCAGTTGACTGATATCTGCAGCGCCCGGATCCACTCCAATCGCCACGGCAATATCATGTACTTCTTGCGAACCCAACACCACGCTGCCATCCACTTCCCAAGTGTTTAGGATCTTACCGCGCAGCGGCATAATGGCTTGAAATTCTTTGTCGCGGGCTTGTTTCGCACTGCCACCGGCCGAATCCCCTTCCACTAAAAACAACTCGCCGCGCATCGGATCTTGTCCGGCGCAGTCAGCTAACTTACCCGGTAATGCGGGACCTTGAGTAATACGTTTGCGCTCAACTTTACGCCCAGCTTTTAAACGTCGACCGGCATGGCTAATGGCCAATTCCGCCAGCGCCAAACCCAGCTCCGAGTTGGCATTGAGCCACAAACTAAAGGCGTCTTTAACCACGCCCGCGACAAAGCCTGCCGCCGTACGCGAGGATAAGCGCTCTTTGGTTTGTCCAGAAAACTGCGGCTCTTGCATCTTCATCGACAGCACAAAACTGATGCGCTCCCAAATATCATCCGGTGCCAGCTTAACCCCGCGCGGGAGCAGATTGCGGAACTCACAAAACTCACGCAGCGCATCCAGCAAGCCTTGGCGAAAACCATTGACGTGGGTGCCGCCTTGCGCCGTTGGGATCAAGTTCACATAGCTTTCTT
>JAAZJF010000337.1 GCA_012800475.1 Gammaproteobacteria bacterium | reverse complement strand
TTTTTTAACAACGCAAAAAAGTGGTGGGTGTCTTTTAAAGTGGACCAGCGCTCACGCAAGTCCGCCACATCAATCTCGCTGTCGGCTAATTCAGCAGGCTTTGCCACGGCAGGCTCAACGGCTAAAACGGCCTGTTGCTCAGGTGCAGCAAAGCGCGCCAGCAATTCAGGCCAAGCGTCGACCTTGCTGTTATCCGTTAAATACACCTTGTGTGCGGCCACACCCTGGGCATCAAAAAACTGCAAACTGCGCTGCGTGCCACGCTTGGTCTCTTCAGTCACGGCAAAAGCACTTTTCCAGCCGCCTAAAAATAAACGCAAATCAATATCCGGCGACAACACCAAACCCATTTTACCGCTGGGCATCACAGTTGTTTTACCGTAATGACCGTGGCGCTCATGCACACAATGCGCATTGCGCGTTAAGGCCATCACCTCGCCCAATTCGATTAAGGCCGGCAGTAACGCTTGCCAGTCGGTGCGCAATTGCACCACGTCTTCACCGACGCGGCAGGCCAATAGTTCACCTTCCGACACCGACAATTGCTCGGCTAAATTACGCGCTCGCAAACGCGGTTGCTCATGGCGCAACACTTGCAGCGCCAGATACAAATCATGTCCTTGCGGCACACTGGGGTTGATCGTGCGGGTTGGATTGATAGCAACTTGACTCATACTGTATTCCTCTGATTCAGTGATTAACGATTCGCCGCAATGGCAAATTCAATAGGGATATGAACGCGGCTGGGCACGCCCACACCGCCACGCTGTTCTGGCAAAAACTGCCAACGGCGCACGGCTGCCAGTGCCGCTTGATCCAAACTGCTCACGCCCGATGAGCGCAGCACTTGCACATCCACGAGCTTGCCGCGCCGATCCAAACGCACCTCCACCCACACCGTGCCTTGCTGCTGACGACGCTTGGCCTGCGCCGGATAGTGCGGCGGTGACGGCGGACGGGCAAAACGCGGCTGCGTGCTGGTCACTTCCTGTGTGGAAGACGGCTGTGTAGACGACTGCGCTGGCGATGCTGCAGCGCCTTGCGACTGTGCATCCCGTGCTGCTTGCGCCTGCGGCGCTGATGGTTTTTGCGCGGAAATTGACTCATCCGTGCCCCTACTTTCGCGCGGCTCAGCTGCAGCAGCCGGTTGAACCTGTGTTGCATCCGCAGCATCCGCTAATTGAGGCTGTGCCTTGCGTACTTCTTCCACGGGCGGTGTAGCGGCTGGTGGCGTTTGGGGTGGCGTAGGCTTAGCCGGCTGTGGTGTTTTTTCTGCTGGTTTAGGCTGCGGCGGTGGCCGCTTGGCGACTGGCTCAGGTTGGGCTTGAAGTTCGGGCTTGGCCTGAGGTTCAGGTTTAACCTGCGGCTGCGGTTTAGCTTGCACTGCCGGTTTGGGCTGCGTTTGCGGCGCTGATTCCACCGGCGCTTGCGCATTAGGTTGCACCTTTGGCGTCACCGCAGGCTCCATCACTGGCGTCACTTTAGACTCTGGCATCACAGCTTTTTGCACCAAAGCCGGCAGCTTTAACGCCGACGTTTGCGCACCGGCCACAGCATTCACCGCAGCGTCATCCGCCACCGCAAACTGCTCTGCCAGCAACGGCCACACCGCAAACACATGCAGCGCCACCGACAGCCCAATGTAGATCAACAACCGACGCATCACTCAAGCACTCAGCTAAAAACAGACGCCATTAAGAATCATTTGCATTTAATAGTCAACATCATTTAGAGTCTGCGGCGCTTCTTTGTGACACCCTAATATTTTAAAAATACGGTTCTGCCCGTTAAAATACGACTCGGAGTTGTTATGTCAATGCACCCGCCTTTCTATGTAAAACCTCTGCTAATTGCGCTTATAGCGGTCAACTCAGCAGCGATTGCCGCCGAAAAACCAGTGACTAAGTTCGATGCTATTACCGTCACCACCACGCGCAGCGAGCAAAAACTCAGCGAAGTACCCAGCACTGTTTCGGTACAAGACGAACGGCAAATTGATCAGCAAAATATCAAGAACATCCAAGACTTGATTCGCTATGAGCCTGGAGTTTCAGTATCCGGCGGTAACAGTCGCTTTGGCTTGTCAGGCTTTACCATTCGGGGGATTGGTGGCAATCGCGTGTTGACTCAAGTCGATGGCGTGAGCGTGGCCGATAGCTTTAGTTTTGGTGGGTTTTTAAATGCGCGCCGTGATTATGTTGATCTGGACACCGTTAAACAGGTCGAGATTATTCGCGGCCCGGCCAGCTCTTTGTATGGCAGCGATGCGATTGGTGGCGCGGTGAGCTTTATCACTAAGGATGCCGGTGATTATTTAGACGAAGGCGATGATGTGTATCTGCGCTTAAAAACCGGTTACGACGGCTCAGATGACAGCTGGTTACGCAGCGGCACAGTGGCCGGACGCTATGGCG
>JAAZJF010000365.1 GCA_012800475.1 Gammaproteobacteria bacterium | reverse complement strand
GATATCTGTATCGCTCGTTACGAAGCTTTCGGCACTGCCGGCAACGCCTCAAAAATCAAGCCGATTTCCTTAGAGAAAATGTATCAGCGTTACGCCAGCGGCGAGCTGTATAAAAACATTAAGTAAGATAATCGCGCGACACAAAACCCGCCTGCTTGGTAAAAGAGCAGGCGGGTTTTTTATTGGCTGCAGATTGTCACTTAGCGCTATGTTGGTCTGTAGTGCGTTTTTTTGTGTCGATGACATCAACATGTCAGCTTTATATGTCGAAATTATTGCGTTTTATCGACACATAAGAACCTCATGTCGAAATTATGCCGTTTCATCGACATATAAATGGCATATGTCGATGCGGTGTACATATCAATTTTATATGTCGAAATAATGCCATTTTGTCGACACATCCAATTCTCATGTCGAAATTATTGTGTTTTATCGACATAATGTCTGCTTGGTCAATTACTCGCTTTGATTAGGATTTAACCTATGAATTGGTGCGCCGATACGCCTTATAACCAGCTCCCACTGTTACCACCAGAGAGTGAACAGATTGAAACTGTCGCAATTTTAAAAGCCTGTATTAAGGCGCGTGCTGCATTGGCTGAGTTGAAGCAGGCGGGTGAGTTGCTACCCAATCAAGGATTACTGATTAATTTACTTCCTTTATTGGAAGCAAAAGACAGCTCTGAAATTGAAAATATTGTGACTACGACAGATAAGCTGTTTCAGTTTTCAGATGATGAACACAATGCTGACCCAGCGACCAAAGAGGCGCTGCGCTACCGAACTGCATTAAGAGAGGGCTTTGTTGATCTGCGTCGGCGGCCATTGTGTACGAATACAGCGATTGAAGTATGTAGTGCATTAAAAGGCTCGCCCATGGATATTCGACGTATTCCAGGCACGACTATTGGTAATCAAGGCACAGGAGAAACGATTTATACGCCACCTATTGGTGAAGCCGTTATTCGTGACTTATTGAGTAATTGGGAACAGTTTCTCCATGCCGAAGATGATCTTGATCCCTTGATTAAGATGGCCATCAGTCATTACCAATTTGAAGCTATTCATCCGTTTTTTGATGGCAATGGACGAACAGGGCGCATCCTCAATGTGCTATACCTGATTGATAGAGAATTGTTGACCTTGCCAATCTTGTATTTGAGTCGTTATATCGTACAAAACAAAGCAGATTACTATCGCTTGCTCAACGAGGTCACAGGGCAGGGTAATTGGGAGGAATGGATTCTGTATGTGCTCAAAGGTGTCGAGGAAACCTCACGCTGGACACATCAAAAAATAGTAGCAGTGCGCGAGTTGATGGAAAACACCACGGCGTACATTAAGGAGCAATTACCAAAAATTTATAGTCATGAGTTGGTGCAGGTATTGTTTGAGCAACCGTATTGCCGTATCGCTAACTTGACTGATAAAAATATCGTACAAAGACAAACAGCGTCGAACTATTTAAAGCAGCTGGCTGATATCGGTGTTGTTACTGAAGTGACAACAGGCAAAGAAAAACTCTTTGTGCATACGAAACTCATGCGATTGATGTCTCAAGATAGCAATCAAGTTCAGCCCTATGCGCTTAAGTCTTCAATATAAAACCAATGTTAAAGACTGCATAGGGATAAAACCCTGCATTTCATCCAGCGCTGTTTTATGATGGCTGCATTAGTTATTAGTGGAGGTTGCTATGCAAGGTCATCCGGAAGTTGTTGCCTGTTTAGTCGAGCTGTTACGCGGTGAGCTCGCGGCGCGTGATCAGTATTTTGTCCATTCGCGTTACTACGAGGACTTTGGTTTAAACCAGCTCTACACCCGCATCAATCACGAAATGGAAGAAGAAACTCAGCACGCGGATGATATTCTACGCCGTATTTTGTTTCTTGAAGGCACGCCAGACATGCGCCCGCACGCTTTTGAATACG
>JAAZJF010000336.1 GCA_012800475.1 Gammaproteobacteria bacterium | reverse complement strand
GGCAAAGATCACACCTTGTTTGCTAAAGAAGCAGGCGTGTTGAAATTTGAAGTTAAAGGTGCTTTTGGACGTCGCTACGTTAGCGTCGTTTCAGCCTAAGTAGCTTTACACGGAAAAGCCCTGTCATTAGACGGGGCTTTTTTGTTTGTGCAGGCAGTAAAGACGGACTATCCGTGCTTGTTGTATCCTGCGTTAATATTTATCAGCCTGCGGGCTCGCAGGAGGCACATTAATGAAGTTCGTCGATGAAGTATCGATTGTTGTAAAAGCTGGCGATGGTGGCAATGGCTGCATGAGTTTTCGCCGAGAAAAATTTATTGAATTTGGTGGTCCAAACGGTGGTGACGGTGGTGACGGTGGCTCTATTTATATGGAAGCCGACGTGAACCTCAACACGCTAGTCGACTACCGTTACACCCGCCGCTTTAATGCGCAGCGCGGTGAGAACGGTCGCGGTGCTGACTGTACCGGTGCTGGAGGTGAAGATCTCATTTTAAAAGTACCAGTAGGTACCACGATTATTGATGCAGACACCCAAGAAGTCATTGGCGACTTGACCGAAAATGGCCAGCGTATTCGTGTTGCGGAAGGTGGCTGGCATGGTTTAGGTAATACGCGTTTTAAATCCAGTACCAACCGTGCGCCACGTCAAACCAGCGATGGTAAGCCGGGCGAGTTGCGTAACCTGAAGCTGGAAATGAAAGTGTTAGCCGATGTGGGTTTACTGGGATTACCCAATGCCGGTAAAAGCAGTTTTATTCGCTCAGTATCAGCGGCTAAGCCAAAAGTGGCAGACTATCCTTTTACCACTCTGGTGCCAAACCTAGGTGTGGTCAGTATTGGTCGTTATAAAAGCTTTGTGATTGCTGATATCCCCGGTGTGATTGAAGGTGCGGCAGAGGGGGCAGGACTCGGTATTCGCTTCCTCAAGCATTTAACCCGTACGCGTTTGTTATTGCATATTGTCGATTTAGCACCCATTGATGACAGTGATCCTGCGCATGCAGCGCAAGTTATCTCTGATGAAATCGAGCGCTTTAGTCCGTCTCTAGCCGAGCGTGATCGTTGGCTGGTACTCAATAAAGTGGATCAACTGCTGGAGTGTGAGCGCGAAGAGCGCAAGCAAGCAGTGATTGATCAATTGGGCTGGACAGGTCCTGTGTTTATGATTTCAGCATTGGATGGCGAAGGCACCAAAGAGCTGGCGCAAGCCATGATGCGCTATTTAGAAGAGCGCGATCTGCGTATCGCCGAAGATCAGGAATATGCTGAGTATTTAGTCGATCTGGATCAGCGCATCGAAGATGAAGGTCGTGCACGTCTGCAAGAGTTGGATGATTGGCGTGCATTGCGTCGTGCGGGTGTTAAAGCGACGAGCGATGTCGATGAAGACTTCGAAAAAGACGACGAGGATGAGGATGATGAAGACGGCGCAGAAATTATCTACGTTCGTTAAGCATCAGCTGATGGGTGAACTCAGCGCGTTGTTACACAGCGCCTGAGTAAAAAAATCAACAGGGTGTGTGTTATGCGTGACAAAGTGACAGGCGCTCAGCGCTGGGTAGTAAAAATTGGTAGCGCTCTTTTAACCGCCGATGGTCGCGGTCTGGATCGTAATGCAATGGCGATTTGGGTGCAGCAAATGGTTGCGCTACGCAAGCAAGGGATTGACTTGGTTCTTGTGTCTTCAGGTGCTGTAGCTGCAGGTATGAGCCGTCTGGGTTGGCTTGAGCGTCCCAGTGCAATTCATGAACTGCAAGCGGCTGCCGCTGTTGGACAGATGAGCTTGGTTAAAGCATGGGAAAGCAGCTTTGCTGAACACAATGAGCG
>JAAZJF010000056.1 GCA_012800475.1 Gammaproteobacteria bacterium | reverse complement strand
TCATCCAGCACTTTATCATCACGCGGCATACCCTCACCCAGCCAATCAATATGCGGGGTGTGCGGGAAACGAAAAAAATCAGACATCAGTTATTCTCCGGCATAGCTGGGGCTGGCACATGGCGCGGCCTTGGAAACTTGTTTTTATAAAAGCGCTGCGCATCAGCAACGCACAAAAATTTAACCTTAATATCGTGCTTGGCTAAGGTGGGCCACCAATCAATCCACTTACAATCTGCCGCTTGCCAAATGGTCGGCTTATCAGCATGCACATTGGCCACGGTGGGAAATATCCGATCCGGCGGGTCAAACTCATGCTGCAACTGGGGGTCAGGAAACTCAGTATAAATATCTGTATCGCTTAACGTCACACTGACCATTTCAACCCGTGCAGCATTGCCCATATTGCGCAGTAACCACTTTAAAAACACATCACCCACACCACGCGGCGGGCTGATGCTAGTTTTGTTTTGGTACTCATTTAAAATAATAAAACTATCATCAATCACCACCACACCGTCGCTTTGCACTTTTTGCAAATGCTCGATGCAACTGGCGATGCAATCACTGGAAATATCCGCGTGCTGCTGATTGGCCACCAGCAAGACATTGGTATCAATCACCACCTTCAGTGGGCTCATAACCTTAACGTCCCTGCTGACGTTTGCGCTGCACTGCAGCCATCGCGCGGGCGGCAATATCGGTCATCTCATCACCAAATAAGTTCTCTGGCCAATTCGCAATTTCACCATAGGTATCCACATCCAAACGCTCAATCTGTGTTTGCGTGCCTTTACGACTGCAAAAATACAACGCAACCTCAGTGTGACTGATCACACCTTCAGCAATACGTCTTTGTAACCTATTTAAGAAGTGCTCGGAGTGACTCTCGACAATGATTTGTACATTACGCGGCTGATTGTTGTCTTGCGCTTGCGTACCGGCAATCAATACATCCGCTAAACCGGCCTGCACATGCGAGTGCAAATGAATCTCTGGCTGCTCTAGCCAAACGGTAGAGTTGGGCTGCGCATACAACACCTGCACCAGCACCGGTAACAGTTGGGACACACCAAAACCTAAATCTGCCAGATTAACTTCACAAGCTGCGGCGTGATTTTTCAGCAGAATCTGATACTCATCTGGATGCTCTGCAACAGGGCGCACCGAGAACTCACTGGCCACACCCAGCTGTTGCAACCAATACTCAACCCCTTGAGCAAAGGGTTGCTCAGGCTGACCCGCCGCGCACTGCACAGTACGTTGCTGGGCAGTGGCCGCTAAGATTGCCGCCGCCACGTTTTGACCTGCGCGCCCCACACTCTCAGGTGTGTCGCCCATCCATGTATACCGGCGCTTTGGCCCATCACGCAGTGCCGCCAAGGCCTGCACATCAGCTAAGAGGCTTTCAGTTTGCACAGCTAAAACTTGAATAAACTCAGCATCCGGCTGCTGCACCGCAGGTAATTGATAAAAACACGCAGGACACGCCGCATCAGCTACTGGCAAGCGGTACTTCTGGACGCTGGGCTGTTCAATTTGCACCTGCAACGCATCAGGCTGAGCACTGTGATAAGTCACGCTCAACTGCGTTTGCTCTTGCTGATAGGCGGTATAACAGATCGACTCTAAGACAGGCTGCTGCGCAGAGTCAGCCATGATGCTGACCTCTAAACGCAAGGCATCTACGCTGATGGCGTGCTGCTGCGCCACACCCTGCAGGCTGATCGCTTGCGGCAACTGCCACTGCAACTCAAAAGCCAGCGGTTCACTGAGATTACCGTGATGCAGGTTCTGCGCAAATGAGCCTAAATCAATCAGGCTCTGCGCATCACC
>JAAZJF010000335.1 GCA_012800475.1 Gammaproteobacteria bacterium | reverse complement strand
GGGTGGCAAAGATTGGACCGGGTTGAGCTAAATCACCTAGCGCGACTAAGGTGTCAGGGTTACCCACCACAATGCCGGCATTTTTTAAGGCGATTAAAGCAAGAAATAAACCAATACCGGCACTGATAGCTGAGCGTAACGGCATAGGGATGCTGTTAATAATCCATTCGCGTATTTTAAAAATCGACATTGCGAAGAATAAAAAGCCCGAGATAAACACCGCACCTAGCGCTACTTGCCATGTGTAGCCCATCGTGCCAACAACGGTATAAGTGAAAAAGGCATTCAACCCCATGCCAGGTGCTAAAGCGATGGGGTAGTTGGCCACCAAGCCCATAATTGCACAACCAATGGCGCCGGCCAGGCAGGTTGCGACAAACACAGCACCATGATCCATACCGATCTCAGCCAGCATGTTGGGATTTACAAAAAGAATATAGGCCATGGTCAGGAAGGTGGTCACACCTGCCAAGACCTCAGTACGAAATGTTGTGTTATTGGCCTGCAACTGAAAGAGTCGTTCCAGCATGGGATGCCCTGCCTGAAAAAAGGCAAATAATAGCAGCCTGCGCTGGATAATGCAGACGTTTTACGGGTTTTGTTGGTATGCGCTCAACGCGCCGAATTCAAGTGTTGAGCTCGGCGCGCTATTGTTAGGGGAAGGGCTGACAGGTTTAACTGTGCATCTGGCTGCGCATCTGAATCACTTGCTTATTTAAGGTATCGATGCAGCGCGCCATACTCTCAATTAAACGGTGGGCAATACGTGGGTTGCTTTGCATTAAGTCGAGAAATTGATCTTGCGGAATCACCATCACCGTACTGTATTGGCTGGCAATAACGGTGGCGCTGCGGCGCTCTTTAGTGAATACCGCCATGGCACCGAACACTTCGTCTTGAATAATATCACCGACTTTTTCACCATTGACCCAAGCTTCTGCGTGACCATCCAGAATAATAAACACATGCTCGGCTATATCACCTTGCTGGATCAGCACTTCGCCCGCGGCATAGTGACGAAAGCCTTTGGGTGGGCGCACATCGCTTTTATCAAGGCGCGCGAGCGCATCGGCGAGCAAGGTGGATTGGCCTAAGAGGTAGAGTACAAATAACTCATGGCGGGCATCATCCGCGGCCATATGTTTCAACGCAGCGCAGCGCTGATAGGGAATTAAGCGCAGCTTGGCTTCACAGGTATGCAGGCAAGGCGTTAAGTCGAGACCCTGTTGCAAGCCGAATAGATCGCCTTCTTGTAAATAAAATAAATACCGGTTATCAACCACGCCGTGCACCACACCGCTTTCAATCATAAATACTTGATCGCTGGGGAGCGTTTGGCTTAGATCGCTGGAATATTCAATCTCGATGACTGGGCCGCAAGGGGGCAAAGTGTTGAGTAACTGTGCAGGCACAGCTTGTAAGCGACTGGTTAAACGATCCGCGTAAGTCGGTTGCTCGCCTAGTAGGTACATAAGTTAAGATCCCTAAAACAATGGTACATGGCTAGGTATAGTCGCAAGTGATTATACATTTTGATAACAGCGTTAATATATATGCAGGCCATGATGGAATGCAATCGATAGAAGGATCTAGTGTTAGCACTTGATGCTCTAAGCGATCCATCTCTGTGCTCCAAGCGCAAAATCTTGCGCGAAATGACTCAGAGTCGCATTTTGCATGGTCAAGGCAGCGCCCAAACAGCGATGTGCTGCGCCCTTGGGCAAATCAAAGCCACAAAAACGCTAAGATTCACGCATAATAACGGCTTTTTAAACCACTGACTGAGCTGTGTAGCGCTAACTGATCAGCAGTCAGGCTAGGGGATAGCGTGAAAAACAGTGCCTTTGGAAGTACCTTTATTGTAGCTGGCACCGCTTTAGGTGCGGGCATGCTGGCGATGCCTTTAGCCACGGCTGGGATTGGTTTTACCACGACGATGCTGATGTTGTTCAGCTTGTGGGCCATCATGAGCTATACCGCATTGTTGCTGGTTGAAGCCTATCAGCACACGGATGCTAGCATGGGTTTGAGCTCCTTAAGCTATAAGTACTTAGGTGCTTCAGGGCGCTGGATGACGGGCTTAGCCATGCCATTTTTAATGTACTCACTGGTGGCCGCTTATCTTGCCGGTGGTGGTGAGATCATTAGCGAATCGTTAAATCATATGCTGGATGTGCAGCTGCCTGATTATATGGGTGTGCTGTTATTTGCGCTGGTGGGTGGCGCGGTGGTGTGTTTTGGTACGCACTCAGTGGATGTGATTAATCGTTATTTATTTGCCACTAAAATCTTCTTCTTGGTCGCGATGTTGATTCTGTTGTTGCCTCATGTGCAGCGCGTGAATTTGTTGAGTATGCCGGTTGAGCAGGCTTTATTCTTATCGGCCATTCCGATTGTATTTACCTCTTTTGGTTTTCACGGCAGTGTGCCCAGTATTGTCAACTATATGCAGGGCGATACGGCTAAGCTGCGCAAAATTTTTATGCTGGGCAGTGCCATTCCGCTCTTGGTGTATATCTTTTGGCAGGTGGCAACTTTAGGCACGATTGAGTCCGATACTTTTATAGGGATTTTGGCCGATGAAAGTGGCTTAAATGGTTTGCTGGCGGCAGTTAAAGCGGTGATGGGTACGGCGCGAGTGGAAATGGCTGTACGTTTGTTTGCCGCACTGGCATTGGCGACATCATTTTTGGGTGTGGCCTTGGGGTTGTTTGATTTTTTAGCCGACTTTTTTAAACGTCAAAACACCGTGCAAGGACGCTTACAAACTGGCGCGTTGACCTTTATTCCCCCTTTATTGTTTGCGCTGTTTTACCCGCGTGGCTTTATTTTTGCTTTGGGTTTTGCCGCCATCGCCTTATCGGTTTTGTCTTTATTGTTACCTGCTTTGCTGGTGCGTCAAACACGTAAGCAGCATGCGGGTGGTTATCGAGTGTATGGTGGGCCATTGGGCTTGGGATTGGTGTTTATAGTGGGTCTGGGCATTATTACGATTCAGGTGGCGATCGTAGTTGGTGGTTTGCCAGTTGTTGATTAAGCCGTGTGTGTTTGAGTGAGAATGTTGTTGTGACACTGATGAAGCTTTTATTATTTATTCCTGCCTGTTTTGCTTTAAATATGACGCCGGGCCCGAATAACTTGTTATCGATGACCAATGCCCAGCGCTACAATATTCGAGTGGCGTGCTATGCCGGCCTAGGTCGCCTCCTTGCGTTTGCCGGCCTGATTATTTTGACTGCGTTAGGCTTAGCTACGGTGTTATATGCCTCGGAAAAACTTTTTCTGATTATTAAAGTGGTTGGCGGTGTGTATCTGCTGGTGCTGGCTTTTCAGTTATGGCGTGCTGATGGCGCCACTCAAGTCAGTACACAAAGCGGCGGTAAGAGTAGGTTTGCGTTAGCCCAGCAGGAGTTTTTTTTGGCCGCGGGAAATCCTAAAGCGATTTTGATTTTTACGGCTTTTTTACCTCAGTTTGTTGATCCAGCTGGCGATGTCACCACTCAGTTATTGTATTTGGGTGCATTGTTTTTAGTTTTAGAATGCGGTGCCATTTTTTTATATGCCTTTTTTGGTCGGGTGTTGGGGCATTGGTTTGCGCGTCCGGAAAAGCAGCGTTGGTTTAACCGCGTCTGTGCCACTTTATTAGGCAGTGCTGGAGTGGGGTTGTTGTTTGTGAGTCGTGATTGAGTGAGCTGACCTGTTCACATCAGTCGTACAAGACCTCGTCTGCATTGGCGCTCAACCCAGCTTGCGCTTAAGTTTAATCCAGTGTTTTTGTTTTGATAATATGCAAATGTCGTTCGTGGCGTGGGACGTGCTGCACATGCACAGCGCTGCGATTCACAGTAATCCCCAGTGTGTGCATCTGCTCTTTGCTACCCACAAGTAAAGGATGCCAGCTGGGCAGATCTTCACTACGCTCGATACGGCGGTAAGTGCAGGACTCAGGTAACCAGCTGTACTGCGCTACGCTGGCTGGGGTGAGAGGATGGCAGTAAGGGACTTTTTCGAGGCGGTTGTGGTAATCACTGCAGCGGCTGTGCTCGATATCCAAGAGCTGGCAGGCAATATTAAACACCGTCACTTGATGTTCATTGACGTGGCGCACCAGACAGCATTGTCCGCAGCCATCACACAGCGCTTCCCATTCTTGCGGGCGCAATTCGCTCAGCGCATAGTGTTTCCAAAATTCGTCTCGCACGTTAACCTCGACTGATTGCATGTGGGCTGATCGGCACAACGGCAAGCATAGCATTGTCTTGGATTTAAAAGATTTTACTGACTTTTAGGCTGACTTTGTCGCTGTTAGTGAATGTTGTCGTCATGCATTGCATCTTAAATGCGCTGCAGCACGCTCAACCCCCACTGCCGCACACGCACAGAAGTGAAGTGGATACCTGTTAAGTTGCGGGCTCTGCTATGCAATACAGAGCTGTTAAACTGGTGATGCTTACCTAAAACTGCTATCGATAGACAGACACCTAAAGGAGAAGCAACAATGAAAAAATTACCTTTACTGATGAGCGTACTGCTGGGGTTATCGTCCAGTGCATTTGCCGACTGGACGCTGCTCAATGATGAGTCCTCGCTGCATTATGTCTCGATTAAAAGCACGAATATTGCTGAAATGAATCGCTTTAAGACGCTGACGGGCTCAGTCAGTGAGCAAGGTGCTGTGGAGCTTAAAGTTGATCTGAGCAGCGTGGATACGGGTGTAGATATTCGTGATGAGCGCATGCAAACGATGCTGTTTGATGTCGCGCAATTTGCTCAAGCAACTGTGACTGGCAAGGTTGATCTTGAGCGAGTGACGAAGCTTGAGGTTGGGGAAACCTACACCGACTCCATCACCCTTAACCTAGCGCTGCATGGACTGAGCAAAGAGGTCAGCAGCCATGTGCAAGTCACGCGCCTTGCCGATGATAAAGTTCTGATTACGACGTTGGAGCCTGTCGTTCTCAACGCCGCAGATTATAAACTGGCCGAAGGCCTCGAAGCGCTGCGGGTGATTGCTAAGCTGCCAGCCATCAGTCCGGTGGTGCCTGTGACTTACAGCTTGGTATTTCAGCAGTAATGTCAGCACAGGTTTAAGGTTGCAGCAGTGGTTGTAGCCTTAAGCTGTGTGCATTAATCAATCCAGCGATACAGGGTGCGCCGCGTAATACCTAAGATATCCGCAGCATGGCGTTTGTTGCCTTGCGTGGCGGCGAGCACTTGATGAATATAATTGCGCTGCACGGTCTCTAGACTGGGCATAGCATCCACATCGATGGCCTGCTGCGGCACAATCGATGGCGCTGCGGGGGTGGTGGTGTCTGAGGCTGTATGTGCTGCGGGTGTTTGCTCACGAATACGTTGCGGCAGATGCTGAGCTTCAATGAGTGATGAATCACAAAAAGTGGCGGCGCGCTCGATGGCATTTTGTAACTCACGCACGTTGCCCGGGAAAGTGTAGTGTTGCAGCATCGCCACTGCGGCATCGCTGAGACCTTTAATGTGCTGCTGTTGACGGGCATTAAAACGCGTTAAAAAGAATTCGGTCAACTGGTGAATATCATCGCCTCTAGCGCGCAAGGACGGTACTTGTAAGGCAAAGGTTTCTAAACGATAAAACAGGTCTTCACGAAAGCTACCATCGGCTACGGCCTCGGTGAGGTTACGATTGGTAGCGGCAATAATGCGCACATCCAGTTGGATTTCATGGTCACTGCCCACCGGGCGCACTTTACCGTCTTGCAAGACGCGTAGCAGTTTAGCTTGCAAGGACAACGGCATTTCGCCGAGCTCATCGAGTAATAAACTGCCGCCATTGGCTTGTTGAAACAGTCCTGCGCGCTGGGTGCGTGCGCCGGTAAAGGCACCTGCGGCATGTCCGAAAAACTCACTTTCCATCAACTCGCTGGGAATACCACCGCAGTTGACTACCATATAAGGGCCGTCACTGCGGCTGCTTTGGTCGTGTAATGCACGGGCTACAAGTTCTTTGCCGGTACCGCTTTCGCCTTGAATTAAAACAGGACCGTCAGCATCGGCAATTTGGCGGATTTGCTGAAACATCTGTTGCATGGCCGGACTTTGGCCGATCATGCCATTGAACTGCTCAACGGCCAGCAAACTGCGATAGTGCTGCACTTCGTTGCGCAATTTGCGGTTGTCTAATAAGCGGCTGACGGTGAGTAAAAAATGATCCATCTCCAGCGGCTTGGTTAAAAAATCATCAGCGCCGGCTTGCAAAGCTTTGACGGCTTGCTGCACTGAACCAAAGGCGGTGATGATCAGTACCGCAGGTGGAGAATCCGCTACTGCTAAACTTGGCAGCAGGCTTAAACCGTCTGCGCCGGGCAGGCGTAAATCACTGACCAACAAATCAAATGTCTGGCTTTCAAGTTGCTGTTGGCCGTCCTCTGCATCACCGCAAGCTGTGACCTGATAGCCTTCGGCCTCAAGTTCTTCTTGCAATAGTTCACGTAAACCACTGTCGTCTTCCACCAAGAGGATGGTATTGGCTGTGCTCATGCGTGATGCTCCTGGTCGGTGCCGAATAAGGGGAGGGCAAGACGCACTGTACAGCCGCCTTGGGCTCGATTGGTGATACTTAAGTGGCCGTGATGCTCGTCGATGACACTGCGTACAATGGCCAAGCCCAGTCCTGTGCCTTCGCCGGGTGACTTAGTGGTGAAAAACGGCTCCAGTAAAGCATCTAAAGAAAAGTCAGCCGGCAAGCCCGCTCCGTCATCACTCACTGCAATAATCAGTTGATTGGCCTCACTGCTGGCGCTGATATCTATAGTGCTGTGCGCTGCTTGGAGGGCGTTGCGCACGATATTCAGTAAGGCTAACTCCAAGCGACCCGCATCACCTTGCAGGGGCGGTAAGTTGTCGGCAATGTGGGTGGTGAGTGTGCGTTTTTGGGCGTCCAGCTCAGGCTCAATTGCCGCAATCACATCGGCAATCAACTGTTGCGGTGCGAGTGTGCGCGGTTGTGTCGAGTCGGGACGGCAGTAATCTAAAAGTTGGCGTACGGTACGCGTAAGTCGATCGACTTGATTGCGAATGCCATGCACCTGGCGCAGGGTTGCTTCATCGAGTAAACCTGAGCGCTCTAAGCGTCGCGCGCGACCATCGATCACACTCAGTGGCGCACCCAGCTCGTGGGCAATACCCTGGGCCATACTGCCAATGGCGACCATTTTTTCATTGTCTTTAAGTTGTGCGGCCAGTGTGCTTTGCGCTACACGATGAGCATCGAGTTCGCGATTGGCTTGCTCAATACTGTCGAGCATCTGGTTGAGGCCTTGCGCAATCTTAGCGACTTCACTGGGGCCTTCCAGCACGGCTCGGTAAGCTAAATCGCCCTCAGCCACGCGTTGCATATGCGCCAGTAACTTATCCACATAGCGACCCACACCACCGTAATGGCCCAGCAGTACTGCAGCCAGAATCGCTAAGCTAAACACCCCCCACACCAGCCAAGCAATCACGGTGAGTTGATGTAAAGCACGGCCAAAATCACTGGCCTTGCGAGTGATCTGGATCAGGCCTTGAATCTGCCCTGCAGCATTGAATAAAGGTAGAAAGTGAGAAAATAAGCTGCGTCCTTTCACGCGGCTAAAGGCTTCTTGACCTTGTCCAGTGCTGCGAATGCGCGCAGGGATGTGCGAGCTGGTTAAATCAGTTTCCGTCACGCCGGCCGAGGCAATGCGGTTGCCGTCCACATCAAATACTGAAGCGCCATACACTTCGCCTAAAACAAACACCGAGTCGAGGGCTAAATACACCGCTTCCATATCCTGATCATTGAGCGCCGTACCCACAGGTAAGCTGATGGCACGGCCGATGAGTTCCAGGTCATTTTTTAAACGTTTATTTTGAAACTGATTGGCTTGGTCTAAACCAAAACGAATCCCTAAGGCACTTAATAGCACCAGTGGCAGCACCACAAACAGCAATAATGTGCGTTTGAGGCTGCTCAGTCCCGTAAAGGGCCAAAGTGATACACCTGTGTTTTTTTTGACCGTATACTTTCTGCTCATGTGTAATATCTATACATATTTATCGGTTTAGGTAAAGGGCAGATCTTTAGTAAAACAGTGTTTGTTTTATTTTATCCTTATAAATCAATGGTTTACTGTTTTTTGTAAAACTTGGCACGCTACATGCTTTGTATTGAGTGACTTTAAATAAAAAGGAGAGTCTTCATGTTTGATCTTAAAAAGCTTATTGCCGCCGTTTCATTTGTCACTTTAGGTCTGAGCGCCTCAGCAGTGATGGCACAAGATACCGCACCTGCACAGACGCAAGCAGCACCTGCGCAACAGCAACAGCATGATCAGGTAAGTGATGCAGACCTTAAAAAGTTTATCAGTGCGAACGTTGAAGTATCTAAAGTGCGTGAGGAGTATGCGGTTAAGTTTAATCACGCAAAAGATCAAGACAAAGCACAGAAACTGCAGCAAGAAGCACAAGATGAAATGCTCACTGCCGTTGAAAAATCTGGCCTCGATGCCAGCAGCTATAATCTGCTCGCCGAACGTATTCAGTCGAGCACTGCGTTGCAAGAGCGCATTCAAAAGCTGCAGTAATAACGGCCTGTTGTCGGCTACTTCTTAAAGCCTGGAATTTAAGATGTAGCACACAAGGCAGGTGCGCAGTGAATTGTACTGCGCACTGCATTTAAGTTCGGGCGCGATGCTAGCGCTCGACTTATGTGTTTCTCGACTTAATTGTCTAATTCAAGGATCGTCTGATCCAAGCAATAAATCATTCTATATTGTATTGAGCTGAATCGATTACGTCGCTGTTAATCTATACAGCTTTGCCGCTATACTGATGGCTATCCTATTGATTTAAAAGAACATGGCACGCTGTGCTATCTCGCGAGTGTGATTATTTACGCTGGTGTTGACCGCCTTAAATAGCGTTTATCAGCTCTGTTTTTTTCCTCTCAATAACGCTGTCACCATAGTTTTAGGCCTGTTTACCCCATGAATCTCGATCACCTCGTTACTGCAGCCCTATCTGTGCTGTGGTGGCTGCTGCCTGTTGTTATCTTGCTCATTATGATGAAAACCCGATGGTTTAAGGGGGCTGTGGGTGAGGCTTGGGTGAGGGCCATTGCATGGCTGCGCTTGCCAGCTCAGACCTACCATCGCTTGCATCACATTACCTTGCCAACGGCGCAAGGCTCGACGCAAATTGATCATATCTTTGTTTCGCGCTTTGGCATTTTTGTGGTGGAAACAAAAAACATGAAAGGCCAAATTAGCGGTGGTGCGCGCCAAGCAGACTGGACGCAACAATTGGCACGCCAGTCTTTTACCTTTCAAAATCCGCTACGGCAAAACTACAAACATATGCTGGCGCTCGAAGCGCTGCTGGATGTGCCAAGTGCTGCGCTGCACTCGGTGGTGGCTTTTGTGGGTGATTGCACCTTTAAGTCACCGATGCCTGCGCAGGTCAGTCGCGGTATGGGCTACATTCGGTACATTAAGTCTTTTCGCGAGCCAGTGCTGTCAGCGCAGCAAGTGCAGGAGGTGTTAGCACGCATTCAGGTTGAGCGTTTAACACCTTCGCGCGCGACCGATCGTCAGCATGTGAAGCATTTAAAAAAACGTTTACGTCACAGCGCTAAAATGAAGTGTCCGCAGTGCCAAAGCCCGATGGTGATGCGTACTGCGCAGCGTGGCGAACGCGTAGGTCAGCAATTTTGGGGCTGTTCGACTTATCCTAAATGTACAGCTGTTATAAAAATAAAAAACCAGTAAACCTGCTATATCCCTGCGTAATTGAAATTTTTCGCAACAATTAGACGTCTTTCACCATTGATCTAGCTCAGCTATGCATTGAGCGCAGTTCTGGTACAGTCGAGGTTCAATATTGTGCAGGAGGCTTTATATGTACTACGTCGATATGCCAACCGCTGAAGACATCGGTGCTCTTAATCGTGTGCGTTCTGAGGCGTGCGTTTCTATCTACTTGCCGACTACGCCCATCAGCCGCGAGACTGAGCCGAGCCGGATTCATCTGGGTAATCTGCTGAAAAAAGCAGTCACGCAACTGGAAGCTGCAGGCCTGGATAAACATAAAATCGCAGCACTGCAGGAGCAGTTTGCCGAGTTAATGGACGATGAGCAGTTCTGGAATCACCAAGCCAATAGCTTAGCTATTTTGGTCACGCCAGATTCTATGCGTACATACCGTATGGCCAACAAACTCACTGATATTGTTGAAGTGTCTGACCGCTTCCATCTTAAACCTTTGTTGCGCGCGCTGACTTTTCCGCATGCGGCGCATATTTTGGCCTTGTCAGAAAATGCTGTGCGCTTAATTGCGGTGTCAGCTGATTTACCTGCGCGTGAAATCAGCGTGCACAATATGCCAGCAGATGCAGCCACCGACGGCGGCAAGGCTGCCAATAAAGATTATTCAGGTACGGGGCATCGTCATGGTGCGCAAGGGCAAAACTTTTATTTGTCACGTTATGTGCGCAAAGTCGATGCCGCTTTACGTCCCGTTTTCAGTGGCTCTGATGTGCCATTGATTTTAGCCACGACCAAGCCATTAGAAGCGTTGTTTCGCTCATTAAGTGTGATTCCGGCATTGTCCGGTACCATTACTGGCAATCCAGAGCACTTAAGTGAATCTGACTTAGCCAGCGCTGCGCGTCCGGTTTTAGACGCTCATTACGCCGAGCAGATTCAGGACTTTCATCGCCTATTTGAGTTGCGTACAGGGCAGCAGCGCACTACGACCGATATCAGTGACGCCGCACGCTTAGCAACCTTTGGCGGGATTGACCGCTTGTTGGTTGATATCGATGGTGTCGTGGATGGTGTGATTGATGATGAGACGGGCGCTGTCTCTTTTGCTGCGGAAGGCAATGCAATCAACTACGGTATTGTCGATGAAATTACCGGTCGCGCTTTACGCTCCGGCGCCAAAGTGATGGCCGTGCGTAAGTCTGATATTCCTGGTGGCCAAGACCTAGCTGTCATTGCTCGCTATCCCATCTAGGATCCCATAGGGTCCGCATACAGTTTAAGCTCTGCACTCAGTGGATATTGAGGTGGGGCTTAAGTTGCTTAAATACCTCTTCATATATTTCAACCTTGGCCGATAGGCACTATATAGCGCCAATAGCGCCAAGGTTGTACAGCATCTCTTGTTTAGTGAAGTCATAGCTGTGCTGGTGCTGCAGGCTTTAAAACTTGGCACAATAGGTGTGTCTATTCATTATTATATATACTGCGATTGCGCTGTTGTGTGGTGCACTTTGAATTGACTGAGTGTATGCACAGCGATTGTGAGCCGGTGCTGAGGTTTAGCAAAATTAAGCGTCTTTTAATATGATGCGCTAGCAGGGAGATTTTCATATGTTTAAGAGTAAAGCACTGAGACGTGAGCTGGCCCAGTGTCACGAGCAGCGCAATGAAGCACTGTCAGTGCTCAGCGCCATTGAGTCGCATGTGGCGGTGATTGAGTTTTCCCCAACGGGCGAAATACTGACCGCCAATACGTTGTTTTTAGCGGTGGTGGGTTATGCGCTCGATGAAGTGGTCGGCTCTTTTCATCGTATATTTTGTGAGCCAGGCTTAACTGAGTCGCCAGAGTATCAAACCTTTTGGCAAAAGCTGCGACAAGGCGTTGCGCAAACCGGTACTTTCTTACGCATTAATAAACAAGGACAGCCGTTGTGGCTTGAGGCGACTTATTTTCCTGTGCTTAAC
The DNA here is from genome assembly GCA_012800475.1 of Gammaproteobacteria bacterium. GTDB lineage: Bacteria > Pseudomonadota > Gammaproteobacteria > Pseudomonadales > Pseudomonadaceae > Denitrificimonas. The sequence continues at coordinate 5,920 of JAAZJF010000335.1, read as the reverse complement.
GAGCAGGGACGAGTGGCTAAAATTGTAAAAATTGCCAGCGACATTACACAAAAGCAGCTGCGTTTAAACAGCCAAGACGCTATTTTAAGTGCGCTACAGAAATCGATGGCGGTGATTGAATTTAAAACCGATGGCACCATTATCAGCGCCAATGATAACTTCTTAAATGTGATGGGCTATCGTTTAGAGCAATTGACTGGCCAGCACCATCAGATTTTTTGCGACTCTGAGTTTTATCAACAAAACCCGAACTTTTGGCAAGAACTGGTGGCAGGTCAGCATAAGGCAGGGCGTTTTCGTCGTATTGATGCGCTGGGTCGTGAAATGTGGTTAGAAGCCACGTACAACCCTATTTTTGATGACAAAGGCCAAGTCACGCGCGTAGTGAAATTTGCCAGTGATATTACCGAGCGTGTACGTCAGTCGGAGCGCAATGCTGCTATTTCAGAAGAAGTGGGTGTGATTGCCAGCGAAACCTCAGGCATTGTGGATAAGGGGAATGACTCTTTGCAAGCCTCGGTGCAAACATCCACGCAGGTATCGACTGATTTAGAGCAAGCCAGTACTGTGATCAGCCGACTCAATGAGCAAGCGCATAATATTGAGGAGATTGTCGCCACTATCAGTGGTCTTGCCGATCAAACCAACCTGTTGGCTTTAAACGCAGCGATTGAAGCGGCGCGCGCTGGCGAGCAAGGGCGGGGTTTTGCGGTGGTGGCGGATGAAGTGCGTCAGTTGGCTGGCCGCACCAGTACGGCAACCATTGAAATTGGCCAAGTGGTACAAGAAAACCGCGAGCTGACGGGGCAGGTGTCTACGGCCATCAATGCTGTGACTGAAGTGGCAGCGCTGAGTCGTCAGCAAGTGCAAGAGGTGGAGCACATAATGGAAGAAATCCATCGCAGTGCTTTAGCCATTCAGCATGCCGTCGCTGATTTAGGCTAAAACTAAGCCGGCTTTTGTGTCGGCTTTTTAATCAATTCTGCTACCGAGCCTGCGCGCCACCCAGCGATGGTAGAGCCAGGCTAGACTTGGACGAATCACCGGTAGGCCAATCAGCCATGCCAATGGTTTGAGTAGTGGGACTCGTGATAGCAAGAGAATATAGGCCGCCATTTCTTGATGGACTTGGCCTTGCGCATCTTTAACGTGCAATTCGCGCAAAGCCTTGTCAGGATCGATACCTTGCTGGCGCAGTTCATCGTCACGACCAGTAATGTCTAGCCATTCCACGCGCTCATCGGTGCGGCCTTCGAGTTTTTTATACCAGCGCCGATCGCGAACGCAAACAGGGCATGAGCCATCATAAAAAACTGTGAGTGTAGCGGGTGCAGTGTTCATCTGATCGCCTCCGTATGGATCGACTGTGATCACTGACTCTAGCATAGGCTCAAAGGTTGATGCTGTGCGCATTGTGCTAATGCGCTAGCGTGAACTGTATTGCCTAGCACCGCTCAGCTTAAAGTTGATGCAAAGCCTGCGCTGTTGTCTATGCTGTCTGCGCTCTATAACTGAGCTGTGTGTCTTAGAACAAAGCGACTTCAGCTGCAGTCAAAAATCGGTAGTCGCCAGGAGTCAGGTCGGCATCGAGGCTCAGAGGCCCCACCTGTTCGCGGTGCAGTTTCACCACATTATTACCCACTGCAGCAAACATCCGTCGCACTTGATGGTAGCGACCTTCATGTACATGCACTAAAGCTTCGCGCTCATTGATGATGTCTAAAACAGCGGGCGCGGTTAATGTTGTTTCGCCGGTCAGTTGCAGGCCTTGGGCAAAAGCTTCGATATCTGCGGCGTTGAGCGGTTCGGCCAACCAAGCATGGTAGACCTTCGGGCATTTGTATTTAGGTGAGGTGATGCGGTGCGACCATTGACCATCATCCGTGATCAATAATAAGCCTGATGTATCTAAATCTAAGCGGCCCACGGTGTGTAATTTATCTGAGATGGGTATATCTAAATGAGCAAATACAGTTATATGGGCTGAATCATGATTGGCACACACGCAGTTGAGCGGTTTGTTGATCATGAGATAGATCGGACCCATGCGCTGCAGGTGTTCGCCATTCCAGATGACAGTGGCATCCTGCGGGACTTTAAACGCTCCCTTTTTTTGCACGACACCGTCCACAGTGACTTCTGCCGATTGCACAACTTTGCTGGATTCTTTACGGCTGAGGCCGGTCGTTTCAGAAATAAATCGATCAAGGCGCATGGGGTTTTTCATCTTCTCAACTGGATATGGCCGCTATTGTAACTTACCGAACATTGATAGATATATGCGTAAAACAGCTGTATTGATCAAGCCTAAGTGGATGGTGCTCAGTTCTAGGCTCGATGTATTGCGTAGGGGTGCGCTAGTTTGGTGTTAAATGCGGCGCAGTGCTCTGCGATAACAGGCGCTATCTATACTTTTGCGCGGTGCTTGAGCAGGCCTTGTGCTAAACTTATGTCTTTTAATTAAGTATTTAGGATGCGCAATACACAGTAAGATTGCGTAGGTGTTGGGTTATCTATTGCATGCGAATCGTTTCGCCTGCGAGCACTTTGCTTGGCGGCAACAATGAAAAGCGCAGCTCTAGGTTGACCGATACCAGCAGGCTTCGTACAGTGCAGTGTTTTTGACGTTCATTTGATCTTGGGCGTATTTAATTTATTTAACGATGGGGACGATGCAGCGTGAAGCCAGTTAAAGTAGGGATCTGTGGTCTAGGCACCGTTGGCGGTGGTACTTTTAATATTCTCAAGCGCAATGCTGAAGAGATTTCACGGCGTGCAGGCCGTCAGATTGACGTGGTGCAAGTGGCTGCGCGCTCAATTAATGCGCAGTGTGATACCAGTACGACCGATATGACTGACGATGTCTTCGATATTGTTAATAATCCTGAAATTGATGTGGTTGTTGAGCTCATTGGTGGCGACACTTTAGCCAAAGATATCGTTTTACGCGCCATTGAAAACGGTAAGCACGTTGTCACAGCCAATAAAGCTTTGATCGCTGTACACGGCAATGAGATCTTTGCGCGTGCGCGTGAAAAAGGCGTCATTGTTGGTTTTGAAGCCGCTGTTGCCGGTGGCATTCCTGTTATTAAAGCGATCCGTGAAGGCTTGGCTGCTAACCGTATCAACTGGTTGGCGGGGATTATCAACGGCACCGGTAACTTTATTCTCAGTGAGATGCGTGAAAAGGGCCGCACTTTTGAAGATGTGCTGCAAGAAGCGCAAGCGCTGGGTTATGCCGAAGCTGATCCAACATTTGATGTGGAAGGCATTGATGCTGCGCACAAACTGACCATCTTGGCGTCGATTGCCTTTGGTATTCCATTGCAGTTTGAAAAAGCCTACACCGAAGGCATCACCGCGCTGACAACAGCGGACGTGAATTACGCTGAAGCACTGGGCTATCGCATTAAGCATTTGGGTGTGGCACGCCGTACTGATTTAGGTATTGAGCTGCGTGTGCATCCCACATTAATCCCAGCTGATCGTTTAATTGCCAATGTGAATGGCGTGATGAATGCGGTTATGGTCAATGGCGATGCCGTCGGTAGCACTTTGTATTACGGTGCAGGCGCGGGTATGGAGCCAACGGCATCCTCCGTTATTGCTGATATCGTTGATGTGGCACGCGCGATGGCGGGTGCACCAGAAGATCAGGTGCCGGCTTTAGGGTTCCAGTCCGATGCGTTGTCTGATCATCCGATTCTGGCCATTGATCAGTGTGAAAGCGCTTATTATTTGCGCATTCAAGCCAAAGACCACCCAGGCGTGTTAGCGCAAGTGGCCAGTATTTTCTCGGTGCGTGGCATTAATATTGAATCTATTATGCAAAAAGAAGTTGAAGAGTTGGATGGTTCAATTCCGATTATTTTACTGACACACCGCGTAGAAGAGCAGCGTATGAATGACGCTATTATTGCTCTGGAAGCATTGGAAACATTGCAGGCGCCGGTTGTGCGTATCCGTGTAGAGCAGTTGAATTAATCCCAACTTAAGCGATTCTAATAAAGGTTGTTAGATATGCGTTATATAAGCACGCGCGGTCAAGCTCCAGCGCTGAATTTTGAAGATGTACTCTTAGCAGGTTTGGCCAGTGATGGCGGTTTGTATGTACCGGAAAACTTGCCGCGTTTTACCATCGAGGAAATTGCCTCATGGGCTGATTTGCCTTATCACGAGTTAGCTTTCCGAGTGATGCGCCCCTTTGTGGCAGGCTGCATTGATGACGCTGACTTTAAAGCGATTCTGAAAGAGACCTACGGTGTCTTTGAGCACAATGCCGTTGCGCCGTTGCGTCAACTCAATGGTAATGAGTGGGTGTTGGAGTTGTTCCATGGTCCAACCTTAGCCTTTAAAGATTTTGCCTTGCAGTTGCTCGGTCGTTTGCTTGATCACTTCCTCACTAAGCGCAATGAGCGTGTAGTGATTATGGGTGCAACCTCAGGTGATACAGGTTCTGCAGCGATTGAAGGTTGCCGCAAGTGTGAGAATGTAGATATTTTTATTCTGCATCCGCATGAGCGTGTTTCTGAAGTACAGCGCCGTCAAATGACCAGTGCGCTAAGCGATAACATTCACAATATCGCTGTGGAAGGTAACTTTGATGACTGCCAGGAAATGGTGAAAGCCAGCTTTGCTGATCAGTCGTTCCTCAAGGGCACACGTTTGGTTGCGGTGAACTCGATCAACTGGGCGCGCATCATGGCGCAGATTGTGTATTACTTTCATGCGGCTTTACAGTTGGGCGGCCCGCAGCGCTCGATTGCGTTTTCCGTACCCACGGGTAACTTTGGTGATATTTTCGCCGGTTATTTAGCGCGCAATATGGGTTTACCCATCAGCCAGTTGATTGTAGCGACCAACCGCAATGATATTTTGCACCGCTTTATGAGCGGTAATCGTTACGATAAAGACACTTTGCACCCGACCTTGTCGCCTTCGATGGACATTATGGTGTCGTCTAACTTTGAGCGCTTGCTCTTTGATATGCACGGTCGTGATGGAGCCAAAGTTGCGCAGTTAATGGATCATTTCCGCGCGACAGGTGAGATGCGTGTCAGCGATGAGCGTTGGACTGAGACGCGTAAATTGTTTGATTCATTGGCTGTTGATGATGAGCAAACCTGCGCGACCATTGCTCAGGTCTACCAAGAAAGCGGTGAGCTCTTGGATCCGCACACTGCGATTGGCGTTTACGCTGCGCGTGAGTGCCGTCGTAGCTTATCGACACCCATGGTGACCTTAGGGACTGCGCATCCAGTGAAATTCCCTGAGGCGGTGCAGAAGGCTGTGCCGAGTGCCAGCCCAGTGTTACCAGCGCATATGGCAGATTTATTTGAGCGTGAAGAGCGCTGTACTGTACTGGCTAATGATTTAGCAGTGGTGCAGGACTTTGTCAGTCAGCACGGGAACCGTGGTCAGCCTTTATAGGGCGCCATTGTTCTAAGTGCATCACCCCAGTGTCTGTAGTCGGCGCTGGGGTTTTTTTATGCCTGTTACTTGCCAGTAGATGTTGTGAGATCAGGCTGCCAGTACGCTTTAGGCTAGGTGCTAAGAGTAAGTGCAGATACAAAGATGCTGTATGTTGTGCGCAGGAGGGTGTGCGGCTTGGGTATTTTAGATGTGTGACATGTATAAGCAAAATTGAGGCAATAAAAAACCGGCCTAAGCCGGTTCTTTACTAAACATGCTGTCGCAATTAAGCAGCTGCTTCACTCAGCGTTTTGATGTGCTGGTTCAGACGGCTCTTGTTACGTGCAGCTTTGTTTTTGTGGATGATACCTTTATCGGCCATACGGTCGATAACAGGAACAGCCAACTTATAAGCAGCTTGTGCTTTTTCTAAATCTTTAGCTTCGATGGCTTTAACTACATTTTTGATATAGGTACGCACCATAGAACGTAGGCTACCGTTATGGTC
>JAAZJF010000334.1 GCA_012800475.1 Gammaproteobacteria bacterium | reverse complement strand
AAAGGTTTTAAAGATGCGTGGAGCAAGTTGCCGATGTTTAAAAAGGTGTTGTCGATGGCGCCAAAAGTGCGCAAAGACGGCCCCTGCCAAGAAGTGATTATTGAAGGCGATGATGTTGATTTAATGGCATTGCCTGTGCAAACCTGCTGGCCTGGTGATGCTGCACCCTTAATTACTTGGGGTTTAACCATCACCAAAGGCCCGCATAAAGAGCGTCAGAATCTTGGGATTTACCGCCAGCAAGTCTTGGGGCGCAATAAGGTGATTATGCGCTGGCTGAGCCACCGTGGTGGCGCACTTGATTTTCGTGATTGGTGCAAAGCCTACCCTGGGCGTCCCTACCCTGTTGCTGTTGCTCTAGGTGCTGATCCGGCTACTATTTTAGGTGCCGTAACACCTGTGCCTGATACCTTGTCGGAATATGCTTTTGCGGGTTTGCTGCGTGGCTCACGTACAGAATTAGTCAAAGCCATTGGCAGTGATTTACAGGTCCCTGCGCAAGCTGAGTACGTGCTGGAAGGGCATATTTATCCAGGTGAAATGGCGGATGAAGGTCCTTATGGCGATCACACCGGTTATTACAACGAAGTGGATAGCTTTCCAGTGTTTACGGTTGAGCGCATCACTCATCGTAAAAATCCGATTTATCACAGTACTTACACCGGACGTCCGCCCGATGAGCCGGCTATTTTAGGTGTGGCACTCAATGAAGTGTTTGTACCTATTTTGCAAAAACAGTTTCCAGAAATTATTGATTTTTACTTGCCGCCTGAAGGTTGTTCATACCGTATGGCTGTGGTGAGCATTAAGAAGCAATACCCAGGGCATGCCAAGCGCGTTATGTTGGGTGTTTGGAGTTTCTTGCGGCAGTTTATGTATACCAAGTTCGTGATTGTGGTGGATGACGATATTAATACGCGTGATTGGAGCGATGTGATTTGGGCGATTACCACCCGTATGGATCCCAGTCGCGACACGGTATTAATTGATAATACTCCCATTGATTACCTTGATTTTGCCTCACCTGTGTCAGGCTTAGGCAGCAAGATGGGCTTGGATGCAACAAACAAATGGCAAGGTGAGACCTCCCGTGAGTGGGGCACTGTTATTGAACAGGATCCGCTGGTTAAACAACGGGTGGATGCCATGTGGTCTGAATTAGGTATCGACTGATCGTTATTATTGCTTGTTGAGTAATGCACACAAAGGAATCCAGTTACGCATGAACATCAGATTACAGCCGTCAGGGCAGATGATTGAAACTCTGTTAGGTGAAACGATTATGGATGCTGCGCGTCGCATCGGTTTAGATGTGCCGCACAGTTGTCGTAATGGTAATTGTCATATCTGTACTGCTCAATTAATCAGCGGTAGCGTGCGACAAAGTGATGAAGTGCTTGAGGCAGGTGATATTTTGACTTGCCTTGCTGAACCCTTGAGTGATGGTGAACTGCATTGGGAAGGTGTGTTAGCTGTGAATGAATTACCTCGTGTGAAAGTGGCGTGCCAATTGGTGAGTGTCAAACCTTTGGGTGCTGATGTGTTTGCCGTACATTTGCGTCTGCCAGCGGGCAAAGAGGTGCGTTACCATGCAGGTCAATACCTTTTGCTGGAACGGGAAAATGGCGAGATCAATGCTTTTTCTATTGCCTCAGCGCCACAGCAAGGCCGTGAGCTCGAGTTGCATATTCTGGCACGCGATAATGCGGCCGTTGATTTACTCAAGTACATACAAAAAGAGGGTGTTGCACAAGTGCAGATGCCCTTTGGTGATGTGCATTTAGCGGGTGCGGATGAGCGTCCACTTTTGTTGATCGCGGCTGGAACGGGACTGGCGCAAGTACAAAGTTTGGTTGAGCATTGCCGTGCGACGGGTTTTAGCTTGCCGATCCATGTGTATTGGGGATCGCGTTTAGCTGATGACTTTTATGCCTTTGAAGCACTGCCCGCTTGGCAAGACATGAGTAATCTGCATTTTCATCAAATTGTCAGTGAAGATACCGGCTGGACAGGCCGTAGCGGCTTACTCTACGAAGCAGTCTGCAGTGATATTAAGCACTTAACAGATTACCGTGTGATCGCTTGTGGTTCGCCTGCTATGGTCTACGGCACCTTTGATGCATTGGTTGCCGCTGGTATGCAGCCAGAGCAAATGCTGGCTGATGCTTTTGCCTATGCGCCACGTCCTAAATAGCAGTGCTGTTTGAGTGGCCAGCTGCTGCTTTTTTCTCCTTAGCCAGTACAGCCCGCTTGCGCTCTACGCCCCAGCGGTAGCCGGAAATACCGCCATCGGCGCGTAATATCCGGTGACAGGGAATGATCAGCGCTAAGGGGTTGGCAGCACAGGCGTTGGCCACTGCACGCACCGCCTTAGGCCGACCTAACTGCTGCGCCACTTCGCTATAACTGCGTGTCTCGCCAACAGGGATATCTTGTAACATCGCCCCCACACTTTTTTGAAAGTCAGTGCCTTGGATATCGACAGGAAACTCTATAGGTGTCAGGGGCGCAGCTAATAAATCAATCACTTGCTGTAACCAAGGCGCTAAAGCTGAGTCATTGCGACTGAGCTGTGCTTGAGGATAGCGTTGTTGTAAATCCGTACAAAGTTGCGAGTCTGTATCACCCAACAAAACAGCGCACACGCCCCGAGTGTTACGCGCTAATAAAATCACGGCAAACTCTGTTGTTACGCTAGAAAACTCAATGCAATGTGCTGGTAATCTGTGCATATAACCTCCAAGTGTCGGTGAGTTAAGTTGCTTGGCAGCGCGATAGACAATCTATTGAGCCTGAGTTGAACCTATACAGCTTTGACGTCGCAGTATAGCCTGTTGCTCGCTTAACCGAACTCAACCCTGTTAGGCCCTGCACAGCGTGCAGTGATTGCGTTAAAATACGGTAGATCGACAGTTAAGCTGTCATTGTTTTTTATATCGACTGAGATGGAGCGTGACTATGCTGGAAAAACCAACCCCCCCAGAAGATTACGAATGCTGTGAAAGCGAATGCTCACCTTGTGTGTGGGATCTTTATTACGATGATATGCGTGAATGGCGAGCTGAGCAAACCGCAATCAAAAATGCAGCACAGCAAGCAACGCCAGAGGCAAACAGTCCTGAATAACCGAAATACTGGTGCATAGTTATAGGCTTCCCCTGAGAAAAAGGACTACACTTTGGCAGCTTTTTAATGTGCTCACAGGGGACTAAAATGACAACCGTTTTACTGGTTCTAGCGTTCTTGGGTTTTGTATCAATTGTGGCAGAAGACTTCACAAAAATTGATAAAGCCAAAACAACTTTGTTTTTCGGCACGCTGGTGTGGGTGCTGTATTTTATTGCACCGCCCGATGGCCTAACAACGCAGGACTTGATGGGGTCGTTGAATGAAAACCTGTTAGAGATTGCGACGCTATGGCTGTTTCTAATGGCGGCGATGACCTTTGTGGCTTATGTATCTCATAAGGGCGTGATTGATGGCATTGTCAATAAAGTGATGCCTGCGCATATGACTGAGCGCCGCTTGATGCTTGTCACAGGGTTGTTTGCCTTCTTCTTCTCTTCTATGGCCGATAATATTACCGCCACTTTGGTGTGTATTACTGTATTGGTCAGTTTAAATTTACCGACTGAAAAACTGCTGCGTTATATCGTTTTAGTGGTCTTTGCGGTGAACTCCGGTGGTGCAGCGCTGATTACCGGTGATGTAACCACACTGATGATCTTCTTGGCCGGTAAAGTGAAAATTGCTGACTTGGTTTTACTCAGCTTGCCGGCATTGTTTGCAGTGTTGTTCCTGTCTTTTATCTTGTCACGCTCACTCACTGGCGAAGTGGTTTTAGTGAGGCGCGAGATCCACATTGCCAAGGGTGATCAGATTATTGCCGGGCTATTTCTAGCGACTATTCTAGGAACCATTGGTGCTAACGTTGCCTTTGGTATCCCTCCAGTCTTGTCGTTCCTATTCGGTTTGGCAGTGATGTTTATGGCCGTGCATTTCTTGAATAAAGATGAGCCGGTGCTGGAATATATTCGCAAAATTGAGTTCGATACACTGCTGTTCTTCTTGGGTGTGTTATTGCTAGTCGGCATGCTCAAGGAGCTGCAGGTCCTGGAGCATTTCCCGGTTTTATACGAACAACTGCCCGTCGTTGTTGCCAACTATTCAGTGGGTTTGTTCTCGGCAGTGATTGATAACGTGCCCTTAACAGCCGCATTACTGAAATCAGGTATTGAAATGACTGAAGGCCAGTGGCTCACCTTGACCTACTCTGTAGGTGTGGGCGGCTCGTTGTTGGCCATTGGTTCTGCAGCGGGCGTAGTCGCCATGAGTAAAATTAGCGCGTTAAGCTTTATTGCGTATTTGCGTTACTTTGGTTATTTGCTGCTGGCCTACACTGTGGGTTTCCTCGGTGTAGTACTCGTCAGCTACACACTGTAAACCCAATGCTGTATCCAGCCTAGCCCCTGCAGTGAATGGCTGCAGGGGCTAGGCTTTTTTGTATCTGCACATTAAGTACTTATCAAAACGTACAGCGTATAGCTTTAAACCTGTAGCAATGTTT
>JAAZJF010000055.1 GCA_012800475.1 Gammaproteobacteria bacterium | reverse complement strand
TTCAACAAAGCCAGCAGCTCGACCAAGAGTTAACCATTGGCTTTTCAGACCGTGTTACACGCTTATTTTCCAATGGCCAACCCCTAATCGCCAGCGGACGTAACCTCGGCCTACTGGGGCTGGATTTATTACCACCAGTCAAACGCTGGTTTGCACGCCAAGCGATGGGCGTCGGTGTGCATACTGCAGCGGATAAGCCTCAGTGACTGACTATCGACAATCTCGGATAAGCAACGCTTTCACGCGCGCTGCCAATGTTTGCACCAGTGCACAAATTCTAGGTATCCATCACCTCAACAGGGCGACAGAGCGCAGCCGCTGTATTGAAACCCAAAATATAATGTATGCACATCACACAGCCACAGCAGGACTTTAAATATGCACGCAGATTTAATTATTGTTGGCGCGGGAATGGTGGGTAGCACGCTTGCCTTAGCGCTCAAAGACAGTGGTCTTAAGATTATTTTAGTGGATCGCGGCCCTTTGACCGTTGCTCCGTTTAGTCCTGAACAACCTTTTGCGCCACGTGTCAGTGCGTTATCCATGGCCAGTCAGCGCATTTTAGAACGTGTGCAGGCTTGGCCCGGTGTGCTCAAGCGCCGTGTCAGTCCTTATTCAGACATGCATGTGTGGGACGGCTCAGGCACCGGTAAAATCGATTTTTCTGCTAGTAGTGTGCATAGCGATGTGCTGGGCCATATTGTTGAAAACACCCTAGTGCAAGATGCATTGCTAGAGCAGCTGCACGCATCCGACATCACTTTAGTGGCGGATACCAGCGTCGAGCAATTACGCCATTCCAGCGCTGGCTGGCTAATGCAACTCAGCGATGGTGGTGAGATCCACAGCCCGCTCGTGATTGCTGCAGACGGTGCCAACTCAGCCATTCGCAGCCTCACCGGCTGTGCCACGCGTGAATGGGATTATTTACATCACGCCATTGTCACCAGCGTGCGCTGCGAAAAGCCGCATCAAGCCACCGCTTGGCAGCGCTTTACCGATGAAGGCCCCCTGGCACTGCTACCACTGCAGCGTCAGGATGGACAACATTGGTGCTCGATTGTTTGGTCAGTGCCTGCACAGCGTGCCCAAGAGATTATGACGTTGGATAACGCAGCATTTTGTCAGGCTCTAGGCAAAGCCAGCGAGTATCGCTTAGGTACTATTGAACACGCTGATGCACGCCACTCGATTGCCTTACGCCAACGTCACGCCAAGCGTTATGTTGAGCCCGGTTTAGCCTTAATTGGCGATGCAGCGCACAGCATTCATCCGCTTGCTGGTCAAGGCGTCAACTTAGGCTTTTTAGATGCAGCCGTACTCGCCGAAGTGTTACTGCATGCACTACAACGCGGTGAAAATATCGCCAGTGAGCGCGTTTTAAGTCGCTTTGAGCGCCGTCGTATGCCGAACAACTTAGCGATGATGGCAGCCATGGAAGGCTTTCAACACCTGTTCCAAGCCGATGCTTTAGCTGTGCGTTGGTTACGTAACAGCGGCCTAAAAATGGTCGACAACCTCAGTCAAGCCAAGACCCTCTTTGTCCGTCAGGCCATGGGCTTAAGTCGTGACCTACCTGACTTAGCCAAGCCTTAAGCATATTGGCCTGTACTTACACACTTGCGTGTAAGTACAGGCCACGCCTAGCAAATCACCCATTTCAAGCCTGTTTTACTTGGCAAAACTGCTAAATCCTCAGCGATTTCGATATATTTAGTTGATAAACTAAATGCAAGTCACTATCATTTACCTAATTTCACACCCAACCCGAGGTTGCCATGTCGATTCGTAAACCCATTCTTGCTGCGCTTGCACTCAGTGTTGTTGCTGGTCACGTCCAAGCGGCAGACGATATCGTTGTCTATTCATCACGTATCGACGAACTGATTAAGCCTGTTTTTGATAAATACACTGAAAAAACCGGTGTAAATATCAAGTTTATTACCGATAAAGAAGCCCCTTTAATGGCGCGCTTAAAAGCTGAAGGTGGCAACACCCCTGCAGATATCCTGATTACTGTGGATGCGGGTAACCTGTGGCAAGCTGAGCAAATGGATATTTTACAGCCGCTCAACTCAGAGGCCATTAAAGCCAATATCCCTGCGCAGTATCGCTCCAGTAACGATAAGTGGACCGGTCTTTCACTGCGTGCACGTACCATTGCTTACTCAACCGAGCGCGTTGATGCAAAAGATCTCAGCACCTACGAAGCACTCGCAGATAAAGACTGGAAAGGCCGTTTATGCTTACGCACCAGTAAAAAAGTGTACAACCAGTCGCTGACGGCCACCTTAATTGAAGCGCACGGTGCAGAACAGACTGAGAAACTCGTCAAATCATGGATCAACAACTTAGCCACTGACGTTTTCTCCGATGACACCGCACTACTCCAAGCAATCAATGCTGGTCAGTGTGATGTGGGTATCGTCAACAGCTACTACTACGGCCGCTTGCACAAGCAAAACCCAGACTTAAAAGTTAAACTATTCTGGCCTAACCAAGACGACCGTGGTGTTCACGTCAACTTATCCGGTGCAGGTATCACCAAATACGCACCCAATGCTGATGAAGCTCGTAAGTTGTTGGAGTGGATGACCACCGAAGAAGCACAAAGCATCTTTGCTGGCGTGAACCAAGAGTTCCCTGCCAATCCAAGCGTTAAACCTTCAGAAGAAGTTGCAGCTTGGGGTGAGTTCAAAGCTGACACTGTGCCGGTGGAAGTCGCAGGTAAGCGTCAAGCCGAAGCGATTCGTTTGATGGACCGCGTAGACTGGCGTTAAGAGTGACATAAGCAACACAACAGACCGCCTTTAAGGGCGGTTTGTTTGTTTAAATGGGTTCAATTTCAACTAAGGAGCTGGCACCGCGCGTGGCTTGGGTTAGCATATCTTGCAGTACCGCCACCTGTGTATTGGGCACTAACAGCTTCAACATTGCACCTTGTCCATCAAACACTTCTTGCGTAATCAACGCCCCTGCTTCACTGATACGTACCTTAAAAATATCCAAATACGTATACGGACAATGCCCCTCAAGCAGCGTCTGTGGCACCAACTCTTCGCTATCAGCACTTTGTAACACTTGATGCGCACAGCCACCGTAAGCACGCGCTAAGCCGCCCGTACCCAGTTGAATACCCCCATACCAGCGCGTTACTACAATCAGCACCTGATCAAATTGCTGATGCTCAATGGCCGCTAAAATGGGCCGCCCTGCTGTGCCACCAGGCTCGCCATCATCGCTAAAGCGGTATTGTTCACCGCAGCGCCACGCCCAGCAATTGTGCGAAACATTGGCGGTGCTTAACTGAGCAATCAACTCTGGCGCGTGTTCAGCGCTGGGCAAAAATACGGCCTGCGCCAGAAAGCGACTTTTACGAATTTCTTCGTGATAACTGTGCGGGGCTTTAATGATGCGCATCGAATGTGTCTCAACCACGGTGACAAACTGTCCAGCAGTATGCAAAACAGCGCCAGCATAGGGTATCTATCAACCCGCATGGCGCTGATGCAGTGTTTAGATTAGAGTAAAAATTTCATCTGCGGCTAAGCGCGATTTAGGTAATCCGGCATTAAAATCAGTATCGGCACGGTAGCCTAATGCAACTGCTGTGATGGCTGTGAGGTCGCGTGCGTTTAACTCAAATTGCGCATCCAAAATAGCCGTATCAATACCCTCTAAAGGCACTGCATCAATTCCCAGCAGGCCGGCACCCAACAAAAAGCTGCCCATATTTAAATACACTTGTTTTTCCAACCAATGCGGCACGTCTTTCTTACTGAACTTGTGCTCATTTAAATAGGCTAAACGTGTGTTGTGCGCAGCGACTTTTATTTCAGGTGCGCTAGCAAAGCGGCCATCGCGCTCTTCTGCTGCTAACACTTTTTGCAAGTGTGCCTCATCAATTTGCGTGCGTGCGCAAAACAACACCACATGCGAAGCATTGAGTATTTTACTTTCGTTATAACTGTAGCTGCCACCGGCACCTTGAGCGATACGAGCTTTACCTTCAGGCGTGCTGGCCACAACAAAATGCCAAGGCTGAATATTGGTGCTGGATGGGCTCAAACGTAGCAAAGCAAGCAACTGCTCAACGACCGCTTCAGGAAGTTTTTTATTGGCATCAAAGGCCTTTGTCGCATAACGACGCTGTAACACTTCAGTCAACTGCATCTAACACCTCATTTTCTCATGATTTAAACCACTGGCAGACTGTGTTTTAAAGCACACAACTGCTCTCACACACAATTGAGCAGACTACATGGATTTGCCCTTGAGCTAAAGCCGGCAGGCTGAACCAGTACGACTTGGCCATATCGCTCTATTCGTGAGCTGTACACACAATTCATACACGCAAAAACACCTGCAACCCCTGCTAATGCACAGCTTTAGACAGCTTGCAGTCAGCATCTGTAGCGTACTATTTCTTTGTATATACCATTTAACCCACATATTAGGTCTCGGCTTTAAAAAGTAGCCAACGTAATACGGCGAAGGCTTATTGATATGAACTCGCAAATTATAGAAATCCCCGCAACACAATGGCAGTTACCTGCAACTCAGAACAAATGGATCAACGCTCTTGAGCAAGGCAAGGTACTGTACTTTCCGCAACTTCCTTTCACGCTGACAGCGGATGAGCGCAGCTTACTAACGCCTAAGGTGCTCGAAGAAAAAGTCCGTAATATCAGCTTAGCCAATCACCATGAGCTGAAAGGTGCAGCAGGCGATAAGCAGACGCAAAAACTGCTTAAAAATATGCTGCAACGCTATCGCTCACATTCCGAGCAACTGATCCACAGCCTACTGCCTAAATATCAAGGTGCGTTGCGCGAAGCGCCCACCAGCTACCGTCCTAAAGCGGTAGAAGCACGCAAACAATCATGGCGCGCGGATGATCGCCGTATGCATGTTGACTCATTCCCATCACGCCCCAATCACGGTGAGCGTATTTTGCGGGTGTTTAGCAATATCAATCCTGCAGGTGTCCCACGTGTGTGGCGTGTAGGTGAGCCTTTTGCAGACATGGTGAAAACAATGCTGCCACGCGCCAAACCTTATGTGCGCTGGCAAGCCAAAGCATTGCATAAGCTGGGTATTACAAAGTCATTACGCAGTGAATATGACCACCTGATGCTGCAATTGCACGACAATATGAAAGCCGATATGGATTATCAAACCAGCGCACCCCAAGTCACGATGCCCTT
>JAAZJF010000054.1 GCA_012800475.1 Gammaproteobacteria bacterium | reverse complement strand
CCAAAGCGAGACAGGCATAACTTAAACCTAACTCGCGTGCTAGTACCGTCTCAGGCATACCGGTCATGCCTACCACATCACAACCATCACGCTCCATGCGCGCCACTTCTGCTGCTGTTTCTAAACGTGGACCTTGGGTGCAACCATACACACCGCTGTTATTACAGCTGTAACCACAGGCTGCTACTGCCGCAATTAAACGTTTGCGCAGCGCTTCATCATAGGGATAGCTAAAATCAACGTGTGTCACATGCTCCAAGTCACCTTCATAAAAGGTGTGTTGACGACCCCAAGTGTAATCAATTACTTGATCGGGAATAACAAAACAACCCGTGTTTAAATTATCCGTAATACCGCCAACTGCGTTGATTGCAATAATGTGCGTTGCGCCAGCCTGACGCAGTGCCCATAAATTGGCACGGTAATTAACTTCATGCGGTGGTATACGGTGAGGATGCCCGTGACGCGCCAAAAAGAGCACCTCACGTCCTGCGTATTCACCACGCAATATGTCTGCAGAGGGTGCACCGTACGGAGTCTCAATAAAGGATGCATCACGGATCGTGAGACCTTCCAGCTGGGTTAATCCAGTACCGCCAATAATCGCGTATTTATTCATTATTCACCTCTTATATACGGGGTTTTATCGTTTTTAGCGCCTGCCGCGCAGACTGCCAACGGGGGTGCTGCTGAAAATCATGTTGCGCAGTATAACGTCCATACATGACAGCTAGATGTCTACAGGGGGTCACACGTTCAGCCTGCAGCGCCATTAAGCCTTGCTCTGCCGCTGCACGATCATTGCATAGTAACCCAACATTACAACCGGCGTTAAGCGCGGCTAACACCCGCTGCGCTGCATCGCCTGCCACATGTGCGCCAGCCATGGATAAATCATCGCTAAACAACACACCTTGATAGCCCAGCTGCTGGCGTAAGATATCGTGCAGCCAAATTTTGGAAAACCCTGCTGGCACGCTATCCACTTCAGGATAAATCACATGCGCTGGCATCATGCCGGCCAACTGATGCTGCAAACGTTTAAAGGGTAATAAATCGGCGCGCGCAATCTCAGCAAAACTGCGCTCATCCACGGGTATGGCCACATGGGAATCCGCTGTCACCCAACCGTGTCCTGGGAAGTGCTTACCGACACTGGGCATGCCCGCTGCCTGCATTCCAGTTAAAAATGCGCCAGCTAAGCGTTCCACGCTATCAGCATCACCGGCAAAAGCGCGCAAACCAATGACACTGTTGCGGCCATAATTTAAATCTAATACCGGCGCAAAACTAAAGTCGATGCCCATCGCCAACACTTCCCAGGCCATTAACCAACCGCATTCTTGCGCGACAAACTCAGGATTATCCGCCGTGTGCAACACGCCCATGGCAGGTAATTCAACAAAGCCTTGACGCAAACGTTGCACACGACCGCCTTCTTGGTCGACACCAATCAATAAATCGCTGCGCACCGCCCGCACCGCTTGGCATAACTCACGCACTTGCTGAGGATGCTCAATATTGCGAGCAAATAAAATCAAACCACACACTTGGGGTTGGCGCAGCAGATGTCGATCTTCAGCCGTTAAATAAGTGCCGCTGATATCCAGCATTAATGAGCCTTGCATGGGGGTGTCCTTTATCATAATTGCGATTCTGATTTAAATGCGTGCTCGCTGATATCAACGCTGCAGCCTTGGGCCAGCTGCGGGTACAACTCAATAATGTCTTGGTTGCGCATCCGAATACAGCCATGAGAATAAGGCTGCCCTAAGAGATGCTCATCCGCTGTACCGTGCAGATAGATATAGCGGCGAAAGGTGTCTGTCGCGCCTAAACGGTTGCGTCCAAGCTCACAGCCACTGAGCCATAAAATACGACTCAAGATCCAATCACGCTCTGGGTATTGCTGCTGTAACTGCGGCGTCCAGACTTCTCCGGTCCAGCGCCGTCCGCGCAATACAGCCATTGCGGGTAAATCAGCGCCAATTTTCGCGCGAATATAATGCCTACCACGTGGCGTGCAACCCGAGCCATTGAGCTCGCCGGGACCATTGAGCGCCGTTGAAATGCGATACGTCTGCCGCAACTGCTGCTGAGAAAATGCATACAGACGTTGTTCTGCAATGGACACATGCAGAGAGTCAATCATGATTGCACCACTGATCTAAAATTTAAGATGATTTCTTTTTCACCGCCTGCGTACCCACAGTGTCAATCACACTTTCAGAGCGCAACCCTGCGGCTAAAAAAGGCACCATCAAGCGTAGCACTTGTTCTGTGTTCATATGCACCTGATATTCAGTTTCAGCAATGGCGCGCAAGGCTTTAATACCCGACATACTGAAAGCGGCGGCACCAATCATAAAGTGCACCCGCCAAAACAACTCAATGGGTTGCACTTGCGGCGCAGATTCACGCAGTAATAGCATGTAGCGATGAAACACATGACCATACATTTCATTGAGATAGCGACGCAGATGGCCTTGGCTTTGACTGAAAGCTAAGCCCAATAAGCGCATAAAAATTGATAGGTCATTGCCGCTGCGAGGCTTAACGGCCAAAGTTTGCTCAACCAGCACATCGAGTAATGTCTCCACCGTCCAGGCAGGCTGCTGCGCTGCGCTGCGACGATCAAGCTCAGCATCTAAACTGCTGCACAAGGGGCCTAAAAACCGCGCAAAAACAGCTTGAATCAGGGATTTCTTAGAGCCAAAGTGATAGTTCACCGCAGCTAAGTTCACTTGCGCTTTACTGGTAATCAGGCGCAATGACGTCTCTGCAAAGCCTTTTTCAGCAAACAGAATCTCAGCAACATCTAAAATCCGCTCGACAGTATCTGACTGGGCCATGCTTAATTCACTCTAAAATAAAGATTTAAAACATACGTTTTAAACACAATTATTGTCAAGCTAAGTCATTGCGTCAATACGACATGTGTACTGATGACTGCGAAATGACTCGCCTGTATTTAATCCAAGGCTAAGACGCAGCCTGTTTAGCCTTAGTCACCGACTGAAGTCCAATCAATAAAGCCCAGCTGCCAGGTCGCCAAAATCAACAAACCAAATACAATTCTGTACCAAGCAAAAACCGCATAACTGTTATTGGCAATAAACTTCAAAAGCGCACGTACAGCTAACATGGCAAAGATAAACGAGGTGACAAAACCAATGGCAAACACGGGTAAATCATCGGTCGTAGCAAAGAGCTCACGGTGTTTATAAACCGAATACACCGCAGCGCCCACCATGGTTGGCATCGCTAAGAAAAAAGAAAACTCAGTGGCCGCTTTACGCGATAAGCCAAAAAACAAACCACCAATAATGGTTGAGGCTGAGCGCGAAGTACCTGGAATTAACGCTAGACATTGTGCACACCCGACCTTTAATGCCTGCTTCCAGTGCATATCGTCAACGGTTTCAGCAGCAATAGTATGAGTGCGTTTCTCAGCCCAGAGCATCACCACACCACCAACCACTAAGGCTGCAGCCACAGTAATCGGATTAAACAACCATTGCTCAATCAGATCAGCAAAACTTAAGCCGAGAATCACGGCAGGGAAAAACGCCACTAATAAGTTCACCGTAAAACGTTGCGCACTGGCTTCTTTAGGCAGCCCAACCACAACTTCGATGATTTTGCGGCGATATTCCCACATCACAGCCAAAATCGCCGCCAACTGGATAATAATATTAAACGCTTTGGCACGCTGACCGGTAAAATTAATCGCATCAGCCACAATGATTTGGTGACCGGTACTGGATACAGGCAAGAACTCTGTTAATCCTTCAACCACACCTAAAATAAACGCCTGCAGTGCTAACCAAATATCCATAAGATCCCATTCAACGCCATATCATTTATAAAGCGGGGCATCTTACCTGCTTGGCAGGCATCTTTCACGGCAAAAATAATCTGAGATAATAAAAGTCGCCTTATGCCTTGAAGCAACCGTTGTTGCTAGTATGATTCACAACACATACTGACGGTGCATCGCACATCTACACCATGCCTAATCTACTGCAACAGCGTGTTGAAACATGCCTGCTCAACGCCGAGCGTTACTTTTCTCGTACATTTAAACGTCCACAGATTAGCCTACAACTGCGCGGCCAAAAAGCTGGAGTGGCACATATTTGTGAGAACAAATTGCGTTTTAACAAAGTGTTGTATGAAGAAAATCGCGAGCATTTTTTACAGCACACCGTGGCTCATGAAGTGGCCCATTTGATTGCTTACGCAGTGTATGGCAAAGGTATCCGTGCGCACGGACCTGAATGGCAGTTGGTGATGCAAGAGGTGTATCAACTACCCCCAAACCGCTGCCACGACTATCCGGTAAAACGCTCAGTCAGCACGCAGTATTTATATCAGTGTCAGTGTCCTAATCGCGAAGCCTTTGCGCTCAGCGGACAACGCCACGCAAGAATCAATAAGGGCATGCAATACCAATGTAAAAGCTGCCGCACAACGCTCATCTATACGCAACGCAGTGTGCGACGCTAATCGATACTGCCGTTAACGCTCAATGTGATTCAAGGGAAAAATCACACGAAACTGCGCCCCACCTAACGCAGACTCCTCGACAAAAAGCTGACCGCCATAGCTATCAATAATATCTTTGACCATCGCAGTACCAATGCCTTGGCCTGGATACTGAGTATCTAAGCGTTCACCGCGTTTTAAAATACGCTCACGCTGATGTTCTGGTACACCGGGTCCGTCGTCCTCGACAGTCAGCTCGCATTCTGTGGCGGTTAATTGCGCGCTAATACGCACCTCGCTGATACACAATCGATAGGCATTTTCTAAAATATTGCCCAGCAACTCCAGTAAAGCGCCCTTCTCCACCGGCACCCTCAGTTCATCCGCAAAACTGTAGGTGACACGCACGCGCTTATCGCGATAAACCTTATCTAAGGCTTCCAGCAAGCTTTCCAGCAGAGGCTTGAGCTTGACACTGTAACGCAGCAAGCCACTTTTACGCAGACTCGCACGTTGCAACTGATAGCTAATCTGTTGGCTCATACGGTTGACTTGCCCTTGCAAAGTACGCGCTTGCTCAGAGCTCTGCGCTTGCAAAGATAAGACCTCACCAACGCTTTGCAGTACGGCCAGTGGCGTTTTTAAACTGTGGGCTAAGTCGTCTAAAGAATGACGGTAGCGTTCACTTTGTTGACGCTCACTGTCCAGCAATCGATTAAGTGAACGCGTTAAACGCAGTAATTCACGTGGATGTTCATCACTGAGCGACGCTCGTTTCCCATTTTCAACATCATCCAACTCGGCGCTCAAGCTGCGTAAACTGCGAATTCCCCAGCCCAACCCCAACCATAAAAAGCCCAGTAACAACAACAAAGCCAAACCCAGCCAGATATACAACTGCTGGCGTAAGCTGTCATACATCGACTGATAATCACTCACCGGCTGCATGGTCACGATACTGAAGTCAGCACTTTGACCGCGCAGCAAGTCCACTTCAACATCATAGATAAAAAACTCACGCCCCTGCCTGTCTTTGGCCCGTAAAAACTCATGACCGTGGCCGTCATATTTAGGCCGATAATCAATCATCACTTGCTCAGAACTGCGCGAACGCCAAAGTAAGCCGTTCTTATTATCGTAAATAAAACCCAACTGCCGAGCCGGTAAAATATCAAACTCTTCATCGGGCAGTTTTTCTGGCATCTGCAATTGGCCTTGTGTAATACGCGCAGCCGAAATTAACGCACTGGCATCCGCAGCCAATCGTTGCTCGATGGACTCTTCAAGGCTCACAGTAAAGACTTGCTGCAATGCTGGAAATAACGCCAACATAAACAGCGACACAGTCACTACAGCACCGAGCATCAGGCGCATGCGTAGCGAAGATATACGCAAATAGCGTCGCTTTTGCATAGAATATAGGGCTCTTTTAACGGCAGATTTCTGTAAACAAATAACCTTGTCCACGCACAGTTTCAATCGGTTTAAAGCCTGCATCACCCTCAAGTTTACGACGCAAACGACCGACCAACACTTCAATAACATTAGGGTCACGCTCTTCATCGTCGGGATAGAGCTGCTCAATTAAGCGATCTTTAGACACCACTTGTTGATGATGACGCATCAGGTATTCCAGTATCCGATATTCATAGGCTGTGAGCGGCAACGCCTGCTCCAGTAGCATGGCTTGCTTGCGGTTGATATCCAACACTAAAGGTCCTGCACCAATAGTTGACTGCACAAAACCTGAGGAGCGCCGCAGTAAGGCATTTAAACGCGCTTCCAGCTCTTCAAACTGAAAGGGTTTGACCACATAATCATCCGCACCCGCAGCCAAGCCTTCCACTTTATCCTGCCAATTACCACGCGCCGTTAAGATCAAAATAGGAAACTGCTTACCCAGCGCACGCAACTCTCGAATCAGCTCCAAGCCACTCATACCCGGTAAACCCAAATCAATAATAGCTAAATCATGATTGTATTCATTGACTCGATACAAAGCCTCTTCAGCATCCGCAACCGCATCGACCACATGACCCTGTTCCCCCAGCCGCGTATAAAGGTGGTGGCGCAACAACGCTTCATCTTCAACGACTAACAGTTTCATGCAAGGTCCTCATCTTCAGAAAGTAGCGCTCAACAGCCTGTCACGCTGGGCATCAGCCCAAAACATGCACCCTGTCAATGCGTTTATAAAATGACTATCATGCCAAAAACGCTCTGAACACAACCTGAACTGGCACGAAAATTGATGCACCAGCGCTATTCATCTCGACGTAAATCAGCGGGGATGTCAGGCTCTTTAACCATCGATGGTTTTTTTGCTTTACCGGCATGGTATTGGCGCAACTGATACACATAGGCCAATACCTGTGCCACAGCTAAGTACAAGCCTGCGGGGATCTCTTGATCAATTTCAGTGGAGTAATATACAGCTCGCGCTAAAGCAGGTGACTCCAAAATAATAATTTGATGTTCTTGAGCAATTTCACGAATTTTTAATGCCGTATGATCGCCCCCTTTCGCCAGTAATAAAGGCGCTTGCCCATTTTCGGCATCGTATTTTAATGCCACAGCAAAGTGTGTCGGGTTCGTAATAATCACATCAGCCTCAGGTACTGAACTCATCATACGGCGCTCAGCCATTTCACGCTGCAACTGACGAATCCGACCTTTCACTTCAGGCTTACCTTCAGTGTCTTTATACTCATCACGCACTTCTTGCTTGGTCATTTTCAGTTTTTGTTTGCTATCCCACAGCTGAAAAGGCACATCAATCGCTGCAATAATAATCAAACCGCAAGCCAGCCACAGCGCACTCCAACCCACTATTTGCATACTGTGCAAAATCGCCATTTCTATCGGCTCACTGGCAATCGCAATCAAGTCTTTACGCGCACGTGCCAACACAAATAACGCAACAGTTAAGACAATGAAAAACTTACCTAAGGCCTTGAGCAGCTCCACAATGGCCTTCATTGAAAACATGCGCTTTAAGCCGGCCAATGGATTCATGCGGCTGAATTTGGGCGCCAAAGATTCCATCGAAAACAACCATCCACCCAAAGATACAGGACCGACAATCGCAGCAATCAGCAGTATAAAAAACAGCGGTATCAAGCCACTACCGGCAATCTGTACTGACTGCAACAGCTGTATGGCCATATAACGATCATCCAGTAGCAGCTCGCGCGAGAAGGAAAAGTTCTTTTCCATCACTTGCAATAAACGTTGTCCTAAAGCGCCGCCAAACATCAACAAACCACCGGTACCGGCTAACACAATCGCCAAAGTATTGAGCTCACGGGAGCGGGCAATCTCACCTTTTTTACGCGAGTCTTGTTTACGTTTTTCCGTGGGGTCTTCACTTTT
>JAAZJF010000333.1 GCA_012800475.1 Gammaproteobacteria bacterium | reverse complement strand
CGTATTCATGTGCAATCTTTACCGCCCACGCGCGGGATGATTTACGATCGAAATGGTTTAGTGATTGCTGATAATCGTGCCAGTTTTAGCTTGACCTTAACCCGTGAGCGAGCAGGGGATTGGGAACAGGTGCTGAGCTCGATTATTGAGATTTTAGAGCTGGAGCCTGAAAGCCGCGAGCTGTTTGAAAAACGTATCCGTCAGGGGCGGCGTCCATTTGAGCCAGTGCCGGTGATGTTCGAGCTCAGCGAAGAGCAAATTGCGCGCATTGCTGTGAACCAGTTTCGCCTGCCGGGGGTAGAAGTGGCGGCAAGCTTGGTGCGTTACTATCCACAAAAAGAGCATTTTGCGCATTCAGTCGGCTATGTTGGGCGTATCAACGAAGTTGAGCTTAAGCGTCTGGATCCTGTGAACTACAGCGGAACTCACCACGTGGGTAAGACAGGGATCGAGCGCTTTTATGAAGAGCAGTTACACGGCCAGGTGGGGTATGAAGAAGTTGAAACCAATGCCCGTGGTCGGGTGTTGCGTGTGCTCAATCGGGTGGAGCCAGTCTCAGGGCAAGATATTTACTTGACGCTGGATAATAAACTGCAAGAGGCGGCTGAAATTGCTTTGGACGGCCGTCGCGGTGCGATTGTTGCGCTTGATCCTAATACGGGTGAAGTATTAGCGATGGTCAGTCAGCCCAGTTTTGACCCTAACCCTTTTGTTACGGGTATCAGTTTTAAAGCCTATGGTTTACTGCGCGACTCGCCTGATCAGCCTTTGTTTAACCGAGTGCTGCGTGGATTGTATCCGCCAGGTTCAACCATTAAACCTATGATGGCCGTTGCCGGCTTAGATGCCGATGTGATTACGCCCAGTTCCCGAGTGTTTGATCCTGGCTTTTATAAACTGCCCAATCACCAGCACCGTTACCGTAACTGGAACCGTTATGGGGATGGCTGGGTGGCGCTTGATGTGGCACTGGCGCGTTCAAACGATACATATTTTTATGATTTAGCACATAAGTTAGGTGTTGATCGTATCCATGAATATATGACCCGTTTTGGCTTTGGTCAGCGCGTGGCATTGGATATGTTTGAAGAAACAGCAGGGCTGATGCCCTCGCGTGACTGGAAACGCAACCGTTATCGCCAGCCTTGGTATCCAGGTGAAACGCTTATTTTAGGTATTGGTCAAGGCTATATGCAGGCTACGCCATTGCAATTAGCGCAATCAGCGGCATTAATGGCGTCGAAAGGCCGTTGGTTGAGCCCGCATTTGGCACGCAGTGTGGGCGGTGTGCAGCCCATTGTGAATGCACAAATGCCCGATGATATTATTTTGCGAGACCCCAATACATGGCGAGCAGTGCAGCAAGGCATGGAAGATGTGCTGCATGGCTCGCGCGGTACGGCGCGTAAAGTCGGTGATTCTGCGCTATATCGTATCGCCGGTAAAAGCGGTACCGCACAAGTGGTCGCCATCAAGCAGGGCGAGCGTTATAACCGCGATAAAGTACAAGAGCGCCATCGTGATCATGCCTTATTTATTGCCTATGCGCCTGCAGAAAAGCCTGCGATTACTGTGGCTGTGATGGTGGAAAATGGTGAGTCAGGTTCAGGTGTTGCAGCACCTGTGGCCAAACAGGTATTAGATGCTTGGTTGCTGAATGAAGAAGGTGAGTTGAAAAGTCAGTATGAAACGACTCAAAGTGCATCAGGTGCAGGAGGTCAGCGATGAGTCGTGGTTTTGATCGAGAACTCTCAGAAGGTGATGTTTTACGACGTCGCGCATCGATTTTACAGCGCGTTCATATTGATGGTTGGCTCTTGTTTTTATTGTTAATGCTCGGTGCAATTGGTTTGTTTGTATTGTATTCAGCCAGCGGTAAAGACGAGAGTTTGTTAATTAAACAAGCCACATCCTTTGGTTTGGGTCTTGGTGTGATGGTTGTTGTCGCGCAATTGGATCCGCGCTATATGGCCAACTGGTCGGCATTACTCTACATAATAGGGGTTGTGCTATTGGTTGTGGTTGAGGTCATTGGGCATAATGCGATGGGTGCCACCCGCTGGATTAATATCCCAGGGGTAGTGCGCTTTCAGCCGGCTGAATTGATGAAAGTGTTTGTACCTATGACCTTGGCTTGGTACATCTCACGGCATAATCTACCACCGTCATTTAAACGCATTGTCATCAGTGCTCTGTTGATTGTCGTACCTTTTGTATTGATTGCTCGTCAGCCTGACTTAGGGACGGCTTTGTTGGTGCTGGTTTCGGGTGTTTTTGTGTTGTTTCTCGGCGGTTTGCGCTGGCGTTGGATATTAGGTGCGATTGCTGCGGTGGTCCCTGTGGCATTGTGTATGTGGATTTTTGTCATGCGCCAGTATCAAAAGCAGCGCGTATTAACCTTCTTAAACCCTGAAAGCGACCCGCTGGGCAGTGGCTGGAATATCATTCAATCTAAAGCCGCGATTGGCTCAGGTGGTGTGTTTGGCAAAGGCTGGTTGATGGGGACACAATCGCATTTGGATTTTTTACCTGAGAGCCATACCGACTTTATTATTGCTGTTTTAGGTGAAGAGTTTGGCTTGGTGGGTATCTGTATGTTGCTACTGGTGTATTTACTATTGATTGCACGCGCAATGGTGATTACTCTGCAAGCGCAAACAGTGTTTGGCAAATTATTAGCTGGCTCAATTACTTTTACATTCTTTATTTATGTCTTTGTGAACGTCGGCATGGTGAGCGGCTTATTACCTGTTGTTGGGGTGCCGCTGCCATTTATCAGTTACGGCGGCACCTCGCTGGTTACACTTTTATCTGGATTTGGTATTTTAATGGCAATTCATACACACCGTAAATGGATTGCTCAATCTTAAG
Organism: Gammaproteobacteria bacterium; assembly: GCA_012800475.1. Taxonomy (GTDB): domain Bacteria; phylum Pseudomonadota; class Gammaproteobacteria; order Pseudomonadales; family Pseudomonadaceae; genus Denitrificimonas. The sequence continues at coordinate 9,039 of JAAZJF010000333.1, read as the reverse complement.
GGTCATACATGCAAACTGTGGTATTTAAAATGAAACATTTAGTGGCGTGTTTAGGATTAACGCTGGCTGTAACACAGGCGAGCGCCCAAGAGAAAAACTATGCAGAGCATCCCTTAGCGGTTGAGTTTATTCAGGAAATGAATACTGAGTTCGGTTTTTTACCCGAGCCACTGTATGAGCTTTTTGCTCAAGCGCAGCGTAAACAATTTATTTTAGATGCCATTTCACGACCTGCAGAGCGCGTGAAGTTATGGAAAGAATACCGTCCGATTTTTATCACTCAGGCGCGTGTTGATAAAGGTGTTGAGTTTTGGGAGCAAAACAAAGAAGCCTTGGCGCGTGCTGAGCAAGAGTACGGTGTACCCGCTGAGATTATTGTGGCCATTATTGGTGTTGAAACAATTTATGGCGGCAATACCGGTGGTCACCGTGTGATTGATGCTTTATCAACCTTAGCCTTTGATTATCCGCCGCGTGCGCCGTTTTTCCGTCAGCAACTTAAAGAGTATTTATTGCTGACTCGTGAAGAGCAGGTGAACCCTTTGAGTTTGACAGGTTCTTATGCTGGCGCCATGGGATTACCGCAGTTTATGCCGGGTAGTTTCCGTGCGTATGCCGTTGATTTTGATCAGGATGGCCATATTGATATTTGGCAGAACCCAACCGATGCAGTGGGCAGTGTGGCGAACTACTTTATTGAGCATGGTTGGCAGCCTGGCGAAAAAGTTGTAGTGCGTGCTGATATTAAATCAGCTGAAAAAGCGGATAAAGGACTCTCCGACAGCTTAGATCCAAAAATCACTGTACAGCAGTTACAAAAGCTAGGCTGGAAGCCACGTGCTGCGATAGATAAAAAAACCAAGGTCACCGCGTTTCGTTTAGATGCGCAAGCAGGTCCTGAGTATTGGATTGGTTTAGCGAATTTTCATGCCATAACGCGCTATAATCGCAGTGTTATGTATGCCATGGCCGTCAATGAGTTGGCTGAATTATTAGTAGCGACACGTAAGGACTAACAATGTTGAAGCACAGTATGCAACTGTTGACTGCCGCAGCTTTAGGCGCGGCCTTGATCAGTTGCTCGTCCGGCAGCTCAAAAGCGCCACAGCCGCAGCCCGTGATCCGTGGCGGTTCGATTAGCGGTCCGGTGGATTTTAAACAGCCGGGTAATGATGGCGCACCTTGGTGGACAGTGGATGTATCGCGCATTCCGGATGCTGTGCCGATGCCCCATGCTGGCGCATTTAAAGCTGCACCTTATACTGTGATGGGCAGTCGCTATTTTCCAATTCAAGATGCACGCAATTATAAAGTGACCGGCACGGCTTCTTGGTATGGCACTAAGTTTCACGGGCGCGATACAGCCAATGGTGAGACCTTTGACTTATACGGTATGACGGCCGCTCATAAAACACTGCCTTTGCCCAGTTATGTCAAAGTGACTAACTTGGAAAACGGTCTGAGCGTCACTTTGCGTGTCAATGATCGCGGTCCGTTTTATTCTGATCGTGTGATTGATTTGTCGTTTGCTGCAGCTAAAAAACTGGGTTATGCCGAAAAAGGTGTGGCGCGTGTCAGCGTAGAAGGTATTGATCCGCATCAGTGGTGGGCAGCACGGGGTAAAAAAGCACCGCAAGGCGCTTCTGTCGCAGCAGTCAAACCGCTGAGTTTGCCCAGTCCATCGGTTGAGCCTGAAGTGTATACGCCGCCCGCCGAGCAACATGCTGGAGCACTCTTGCCATCGCAAATTGACGCAAAAAAAAACGCTACACCATCAGCCGCTGGCCTGTATCTCCAAGTCGCAGCCTTCGCCAATCCAGACGCTGCGCAACTGTTGCGCGACAAACTGAGCACCTTGACGGTTGCACCGGTGTTTATCAACTCGGTGGTACTCAATCAGCAGGTGCTACACCGCGTGCGGATGGGCCCCGTGCCCGATCAGACCGAGGTTGAACACTTACAGGAGCGCGTGCGCTTGGCTAACTTAGGTGAGCCCGCTTTGGTGACGGCACAATAAAGATTAAACGTACTGAGGTTTCGACCACCCGTGTCGCTGGCACATAAATTAGTTAAGCATCCGTGTTTAACTTTAAAAATTGAGAGTTGTATGAAAGTGAATACCTTGCTGAAAAAACTTTGTCTGAGCGTTGTGGTGGTTTGCAGTGTCGGTTCTGTGAGTGCTGCACCCACAGTGATTCCGGCGATGCCAGAGCTGGCCGCTAAATCCTATATATTACTTGATGCAGCCAGTGGTAATGTGTTGGTTGAGCACAATGCCGATGACCGTTTGCCACCGGCCAGTTTAACCAAATTAATGACCGCTTATATTGCAACAAAAGAAATTCAAAGCGGTCAGATTTCAGAGAAAGATTTAGTGACTGTCAGTGAAAAAGCTTGGCGCACTGGCGGCTCACGCATGTTTATTGATGTTGGCAAACAAGTGTCGGTAGATGATTTGCTGCATGGCATTATTATTCAGTCCGGTAACGATGCCAGTGTGGCATTAGCTGAGCATATTGCAGGAAGTGAAGAAGCCTTCTCCGGCATGATGAATACTGCGGCACGCCGCTTAAAGTTGGATAACAGTAATTTTTTAAACGCCACAGGGTTGCCGGCTGAAGATCATTATTCATCAGCGCATGATATGGCGCGCTTGGCTCGAGCCATTATTTATGAAGATCCTGAGCATTACTCAATTTATGCCCAGAAAGAGTTTCTCTGGAATGGCATTAAGCAACCTAACCGCAACTTGTTATTGTGGCGCGATAAAACAGTAGATGGCTTAAAAACAGGCCATACTGATGAGGCAGGCTATTGCTTGGTGGCGTCTGCTGTGCGCGATGAGATGCGTTTGATTTCCGTAGTCTTTGGTGCAAGCAGTGAAGCCAGTCGAGCAGCTGAAACGCAAAAGCTATTGACCTATGGTTTTCGCTTTTTTGAAACCAAAACCTTTTACCAAAAAGGTATTGAACTGGCCGATAGCCAAGTTTGGAAAGGCGAAAGCTCGCAAGTTAAAGTGGGTTTAGCCAATGATTTAACACTGACTTTACCGCGCGGCCAGATCAAAAAGATGACTGCTGCCATGGTGATGGATGAAAGCGTGATTGCCCCAGTGCACAAGGGCGATCGTCTAGGTATTGTTGAAGTGCGTTTAGCCGATGAAGTCGTGCACACCGCTGAACTGGTGGCATTGCATGATGTTGAAGAAGGTGGTTTCTTCCGTCGCCTGCTCGACACTGTACGTATGTTCTTTTACGGCTTTTTTAAGTAAGTCTAACCTCTAGAGACAGCCTTCAGTGCGTGTTAGCATGCACAGATAAGGCTGCACAATATAGTGTGCTCTAGGTGTATATAGCGATGGCTTTATCCAAGCTATCTAATAAAAGAGCCAAAAGCTCGGAGTTGAGATGACCAAAGATACTGAACAGCAAGCGCCTAAAATTGAGTTTCCCTGCGCTAATTATCCAATTAAAATTATTGGCGATAGCTGCGATACTTTTGTTGAAATCGTATTAGACGTTGTGAAGCGTCATGCGCCCGAAGTGGATGCCGATTCAATCCAGCGCCGCGACAGCACCAATGGACGCTTTTTATCAGTGCAAGTCCATATCCATGCGCAATGCATTGAGCAGCTCGAAGATATTAATCGCGACCTTCGTGAGACAGGTATTGTGCGCATGGTGTTGTAATGCACAGGCCTGTTGTCATCCGCAATTTAGGCTGCGTGCCTTATGAGCCGACTTGGCATGCGATGCAAAACTTTACCCAAACCCGTACTGCCGATAGCGCCGATGAGATTTGGTTGCTGGAGCATCCTCGGGTGTTCACTCAGGGGCAAGCCGGTAAAGCGGAGCATATATTGGCTGCTGGAGATATTCCGGTGGTGCAGGTTGATCGTGGTGGGCAAGTGACTTATCACGGCCCTGGGCAACTGATTGCCTATATCTTGGTGGATGTACGCCGTGCAGGGCAGGGCGTGCGTGACCTTGTCACTCGTACTGAAAACAGTCTAATTGATCTACTGAGCCAGTATCAGGTTAATGCGCAAGCCAAGCCTGATGCGCCAGGCGTGTATGTTGCAGGGCAAAAAATTGCATCCTTAGGCTTGCGTATTCGACGAGGCTGCTCTTTTCATGGGCTGGCCTTGAATGTGGATATGGATTTGCAGCCCTTTGGGCGTATTAATCCTTGTGGCTATGCAGGGCTGCATATGACCCAGTTACGCGATGAGACATCGCAGTCTATCGATTTATCTGAGGTGAGTGCGCGTTTGCGTGATGCGCTCGTCTCACATCTTAAATTCAGTGAATACATCACCCTTACCGATGGGATTGAATGCTATGAGTAATCAGCCAGCGCCAGTCAGCGCTAAGCCCGCTAAAGTTGAAATGGGCGTTAAGTTACGCGGTGCAGAAAAACTAGCGCGTATTCCAGTTAAAATTATTCCAACCGATGACGTGTTGCGCAAGCCTGATTGGATTCGCGTGCGTATTCCGGTGTCACCTGAAGTTGAAAATATTAAGCAAACCTTGCGTAAGCATAAATTGCACAGCGTCTGTGAAGAGGCGTCTTGCCCTAACTTAGGTGAGTGTTTCTCTGGCGGTACGGCAACCTTTATGATTATGGGTGATATTTGCACCCGTCGTTGTCCGTTCTGTGATGTGGGCCATGGCCGTCCCAACCCACTAGATGAAAATGAACCGCAGAGTTTAGCGGCTGCTATTGCCGACATGAAACTCAAGTATGTGGTGATTACCTCGGTGGACCGTGATGATTTGCGTGACGGTGGTGCACAGCATTTTGTCGATTGTTTACGTGCCATTCGTGCGTTATCACCGGGTATACAGTTAGAAACCTTAGTGCCTGACTACCGTGGACGTATGGATATTGCGTTAGATATCACGACGACTGAACCGCCCGATGTGTTTAACCACAACTTAGAAACTGTGCCGCGTCTGTATAAAGCTGCGCGACCAGGCTCAGATTTTGAGTGGTCATTGGACTTGTTGCAGCGCTTTAAAGAGCGTGTGCCAGGTGTACCAACGAAGTCAGGTTTGATGCTCGGTTTAGGTGAGACGGACGAAGAAGTGATTGAGGTGATGAAACGCATGCGTGAGCATGATGTGGATATGCTGACTTTGGGTCAGTATTTGCAGCCTTCACGCGATCACATGGCAGTACAGCGCTATGTGCACCCCGATACCTTTGCTTGGTTTGCTGAGGAAGGGCTGAAGATGGGCTTTAAGAACGTGGCTTCAGGACCACTGGTGCGCTCGTCTTACCACGCTGATCAGCAGGCGCATGAAGTCAAGTAAGGGCCTCTAGCAAAAAAGCCCCTCATCTACCATATTGGCGAATGAGGGGCTTTTTTATGCAGCGTTATCAGTGAGTTTGTCACAGTACGACTGATTGAGACTGTAGAGTTTTAGCGCTCTAAATGTTGCAGCTTATCGGCCACACCATCCCACTCTTCAGCGTCAGGTAGCGGATCTTTCTTTTCGCTAATATTAGGCCAGATGTCAGCTAACTCTTGGTTTAATGCAGTATATTCTTGCATGTCATCCGGCACTTCATCTTCTGCAAAAATCGCTTCAGCAGGGCACTCAGGCTCACATAAAGCACAGTCGATGCATTCGTCAGGGTGAATCACTAAGAAGTTGGGGCCTTCATAGAAACAGTCGACAGGGCAGACTTCTACGCAGTCGGTGTATTTGCATTTAACGCAGTTATCAGTGACAACGAAGGTCATAACTAGCTATCTCCTAGGGCTGATGACTTGTGTTCTATCTGTGTAGATCTACAAGTAAAAATGATGCACTACTCAGTTGCAGCGCATCAATGGATAAAAGGTGCGTGATTCTAACAGTTTGTATCGGCCAGCGTTAGATTTGCGTCTTCCAAGTATATAACAGATCAAGCGCCTGGCGTGGCGTCAGCTCGTCAGGTTGCATATCCTGCAATTCTAGCAGCAGGGGATGCGGCTGCGTAGCAAATAAGTCCGATTGTATTGGTGCTTGCATTGGTGCCGGCTGCTGCTTGTGCTGGGCTTGCAATACGCTACTGGCTTCTAACTGCTGCAGGTGTTGACGCGCGCGGGTAATGACCGCGGTTGGCACGCCGGCCAGTTGAGCCACAGCTAAACCGTAACTTTGGTTAGCTGGGCCTGTGCGCACATTGTGCAAAAACACGATGCGGTCTTCATGTTCTGTGGCGCTCAGATGCACGTTGGTAACGCTGTCTAAACGCTCAGGCAGTGAGGTCAGTTCAAAGTAATGCGTGGCAAATAAAGTCCAAGCTTTGAGCTCAGCCAATTGCTCCGCTGCTGCCCAGGCCAAAGATAAGCCATCGAAGGTGCTGGTACCACGGCCCACTTCGTCCATCAGCACTAAACTGTTTGCGCTGGCATTGTGCAAAATATTCGCTGTTTCACTCATTTCCACCATAAAGGTTGAGCGGCCTCCAGCTAAGTCATCGCTGGAGCCGATACGCGTAAATATACGGTCGACCATGGATAAAGAGCAGTGCTGCGCCGGTACAAAGCTGCCAATATGCGCTAACAAGACGATTAAAGCTGTTTGCCGCATGTAGGTTGATTTACCGCCCATATTAGGACCGGTAATAACCAGCATGCGGGTGGCGTCATCCATATTGACATCGTTGGCGACAAAAGGCGTAGTGAGAACGTGCTCCACAACTAAGTGGCGTCCTTGGGTGATACTTAATAAGGGGTGCTCAGTGAAGTGCGGACGGCACAGGTTCAGATTTAGGGCGCGCTCAGATAAATTACTGAGCACATCCAGTTCAGCTAAGGCTGCAGCACTTTCTTGTAAGGGCGCGATGTGTGTGATCAACAGATCGAGCAGTTGATCATAGAGTTGTTTTTCGCGTGCTAATGCACGGCTTTTGGCTGACAGCGCTTTATCTTCAAAGGCTTTGAGTTCTGGAATAATAAAGCGCTCAGCACCTTTGAGAGTTTGTCGGCGAATATATTCAGGTGGTGCTTGTTCCGCTTGTCGCGTCGGTATTTCAATAAAGTAACCATGTACTCGGTTGTAGCCGACTTTTAAATTGGCTAAACCGGTGCGCTCTTTTTCCCGAGTTTCCAAATCAATTAAATATTGGCCTGCAGTTTCACTGATGGTGAGCAGCTCATCAAGCTCAGGGTCGAAGCCGAGTTTTAATACCCCGCCTTCACGAATCACCGCTGGGGGGTTATCAATAATAGCGCTACTCAGGGTGCTGGCTAAGTCTGGGTACACACCAATGGCTTTGGCTAATTCTTGCACGCGTGCAATATCTAAATCGGCCAGTACGCTTTGCAGTGCAGGCAAAGCGTTAAGGGCGTCACGCAAGCGCGCTAAGTCGCGTGGTCGCGCACTGCGTAAACTGATGCGCGCTAAAATGCGCTCAATATCGCCAATGTCTTTGAGGGCCGGTTGAATGCTTTCAAAGTGGTAGTCATTGAGTAAGTAGGCAATGGCATCTTGGCGCGCTTCAAGTATGGCACGCTGGCGCAAAGGGCGGTTGAGCCAGCGGCTGAGTAAGCGGCTGCCCATGGTGGTCTGACAGCGATCCATCACCGACTGCAAGGTGTTGTCACGGCCGCCAGCGAGGTTTTTATCTAACTCAAGGTTGCGGCGTGTGGCTGCGTCCAAAACCACTGTTTCGCTAATACGCTCATGAAATAAGCTGCGAATATGCGGTAGAGCAGTGCGTTGTGTTTCTTTAGCGTAGTTGAGCAAGCAACCTGCAGCACCGATGGCTAAAGACAAGCCTTCGCAACCAAAGCCTTTAAGATCTTGCGTGGCAAACTGCTGACAGAGGCTTTTAAAGCCACTGTCATAATCAAAATCCCAAGGTGCACGGCGCTGTAGGCCGCGGCGCTTGTCTAATGCGGGCAGCACAGACCAGTCATCGGGTATCAGCAGTTCAGCTGGGTTGGCCCGCTCTAATTCGGCAAGCACGTTTTCTTCGCTGCTCAATTCTTGCACACTGAAGCGCCCGCTGCTGATATCGAGCACCGCTAAACCAAATGCAGTATCTCGGTTTAAGAGCGCCGCCACTAAGTTGTCGCGGCGGTCATCCATTAACGCTTCGTCACTGACTGTGCCGGGCGTTAAAATACGCATCACTTGGCGCTCGACAGGGCCTTTGGTTGTGGTTGCAGGGTCGCCAGTTTGCTCGCAAATCACCACTGACTCGCCAAGATTGACTAAACGAGCGAGATAACCTTCAGCAGCATGGAAAGGAATACCGGCCATGGGAATAATACTGCCGCCAGACTGACCGCGAGAGGTTAGGGTGATATCCAGCAGTTGAGACGCTTTTTTTGCATCGTCATAGAACATTTCATAAAAATCACCCATGCGGTAAAACATGATCTGATTGGGGTGTTGGTTTTTTAATCGCCAATACTGCTGCATCATCGGCGTATGTTGACTTAAATCTTTAGCACTCATAATGAACTGACTCAATAGCGTTGCAAAAAGTACTAGTCTAGCGGATTGAGTAAAAAATTTATGCAGTGGGCTGCGCGGCTATAGCAAAAGACTTGCGCCGGTATGCTAGATTCGTAGCGATGGATGTAAGTGAATATTGTATAGCGTGAAGACAAGGAGCGAATGTGAGTGATAAAGAGCGCAAGTCTGTTCAAAAACGAAGTGATGACAGTGCAGCTTACGAGCAGGCTCAGCACAGTGGCGTACAAGCAGAAGATCCATTGGCAGCTATTAAAGCATTGCGTTTGGAGCAGTTGGCGGTATGCCGTTTAAAAACAGCGCAGGAGATGCAAGCGATGCGTGATGGTGTGGGCAGTGACTGCGATGAGAAGGATGTCACTGATAGCTAGAGTGATATAGCTGAGTGAGCAGTTTAATGCAGGCATAAAAAAGCCCCTAAGTTCGAGAACTTAAGGGCTAAAGAAATTGGTGCCTCGGGGGAGAATCGAACTCCCACGTTGTTACCAACGGTGGATTTTGAATCCACTGCGTCTACCAATTCCGCCACCGAGGCATGGCGCGAGATTATAGAGAGGCTTTG
>JAAZJF010000332.1 GCA_012800475.1 Gammaproteobacteria bacterium | reverse complement strand
CGGCTGCTATGGCGTAGCGTTTGCGCTAATACCACATTGAGGCGACGGCCTTGCCAGTCCGGCAAAATCAAGAACACCGCTAAACCGGCAATCGCACTACCAATTAAAGTGTCCGTGAGGCGCGGTAAAAATAAGTTATAGCCATCGCCAATTTGGTTAAAGCAGAACAGTACCATTAAGGTAATAAAGGCGGTGGAAATCGTATAGTGACTTGTGCGTGTGGCGAAATAAACCACGCCCGCCGCCACGGCAATTAAGGCCTGCACCCAGAGCTCAGGGAACAGCTCAAACAAGACCCAACTTGCGCCTAAGCCTAAAATCGTGCCGACAACACGCTCCACTAAGCGCACGCGTGTGGCGCCATAATTGGGACGGCAGACAAAGACGGTGGTGAGTAAAATCCAGTAGCCTTGATCTGGATGCAGCAATTGCATCACGCCATAACAGGCGGCAACGGCAATGCTTAGGCGCAATGCATGACGAAACAGCAGCGAGTGAATGCTGAAATCTTGACGAATGCGCTCAAAAGCTTCTTTCAGTGATTTTGGGTCGCGGTCTAAAATGGCACTGTCTTGGCTCAGTGCCAGGGCATCAGGGTTGGCGGCATCGCGCAGCAAGTGATCTAAGGTGCTGAGGTTGTTGGCCAGCGCGCGTAATGAGCGTAATAAATCCCGCCATTCGGGGTTGTTTTGCTGCTTGAGGTAGGCAATTGCACCTTGTAAATCTTCCAGCGCCGCGCTATGACCGCCACCATAATCAAAGGGTTGGCGCAGCTCGATAGCTTTAGCGAGCGCTTTACAGCCATCACCTTGCTGGCGTAATAAGCGTAAACAGCGAAACAGCACATCGCTATGGAAAAACGCTTCAGATAATTTTTGGTACGGGTGGTGTGATGAACTGGCACGCTCGTGAATATCTTGGGCTAAAAAGTACAGCTTCAGGTAGCGATTCACCTTGCTACTGCTGTTGCTGCTACGGCGACCCACGCGGTGCAAAATAATATTTTTGGTATCGTTCAATGCGGCCACTACACGGCTGTTTTGGGTGGCAACGGCTAAACGATGGCCTTCTAAATCAACGTTACGCAAAGGCTCAAAGAGCGCTGATTTGGCTTTTAAATAATGGCATTGCTCACGAAATACCCGCGCCAGACTGTGCTGCAAAGGTTGCTGAGAAAAAATCCCATACCAGATGGTTGACAGCGCGCCATAAATGGCAGCACCGGTGACTAAAAGTGTGGGTTGTTGCCAGATCGATACTGACATTAAGGCCTCGTTACTTTGCTCAAGGCCAATCATAGTGTAAATAGCAAGAATTAAAGTGGCATAGGCAATGGTGGCATAGCGTTCACCTAAGGCACCCAGCATAATTAAACAAAAAGTGGCACAGGTTAAAACACTGGCAAACAGCCAAGGCGAAGGGTGCAGGAACTGGACGGATACCGAGACCAAGAGAAAACAGGGCAAGGTGACGCATAAGGAAAATAAACGGCCCTGCCAACTGTCATCGGATTCAGCCAGTGCGCTGGCAATAACGCCTAGAAACAAGGGCGTTAGCAGTTCCATTTGCCCGCTGTACCAACTCCATGTCATGCAACCAGCTAATGCAATAAAAAAACGTAAACTGGGCCCAAATCGCTCTAACGCCCATAAACGACGTAAAGAATGACTTAAAGAGAGCGAGTTCATAATGTTCCTTGTGCCAGTCTGGGGTGAGCAGTACCCATAAAACGAGCTTTAGGCTGGCACAAGATGGAAAAAACGGCAAGTGTATTTAAGCTTCTAAGCGCCAGATACGCTGGTCTTGCAAGCTTTGGGTAGGGACATAACGCGGTTCGCCATTGATGGCTTCAAGCTCAGTGGTGCCACCTAATTGGTCAACGATACGGTAGCGAATACCTTGCAGCGCATCTTCGAGCGGATAGAGATCTTTAATCTGTTCAGCCAATTTATCTAGGGTAGGCATCGTGCAACTCCATATTGCCGTGACAATCGTGTCATGCCTTTGAGCAAGAAACCGTTAAACAGTTCACTGGCTACGGCATACTTGTTTTTCAGTGACGCACCATAGCATTGCTGCTCGGTGCGCGAAGTTAGAGAATAGTCGATATGCAGTCTATATCAACTTATATTGATATAGATGTTGCTGTGTGTACCATCAGCCTTTAAACTGCCCAGCTTATGAACACTACATCGCGCGTACCGACCGTCAATCCTATGGATGCGCTTGCTGCTTTTTGTAAAGCTGCGGGCGAGCCTTTGCGTTTGAAGATTTTGCGTGCATTGAGTAATGACTCCTTTGGTGTCTTAGAGTTAGCACAGATTTTTGCCACGGGGCAGTCAGGCGTTAGTCATCACTTAAAAGTGTTGACGCAGGCGGGTTTAGTGACTTCGCGACGTGAAGGCAATGCGATTTTTTACCGTCGCAGTTTGCCGCAAGGCCAGAGTACCGATGAATTGTTACATAATGCTTTATTGGACACTTTAGATGCACAACAGGTGCCTGCTGATATTGCGCAACGTATTCGCCATGTACATGGGCAGCGCGCGCAAGCCAGCCAAGATTTTTTTGAGCGCATGGCTGGTGATTTTCAAAGCCGCCAAGACTTAATTGCTGGCCTACCGCAATTTCGCGACAGTCTATTAGCCTTGCTCGATTCATTAACCTTTGTAGCGAGCGCCACTGCGATTGAAGTGGGGCCGGGTGATGGTAGCTTTTTAGCCGAGCTGTCCAGCCGTTTTCAACAGGTGCGTGCGTTAGATAACAGCCCGCAAATGCTTGAGTTAGCGCGCCAGACCTGTGTGCGACATGGGTTAGATAATGTGCTGCTAGAGTTGGCCGATGCGTTAGATGATGATATCGAGCCTGCAGATTGTGTGGTGGTCAATATGGTGTTGCATCACTTTGCTGTGCCGGCGGATGCTTTGTGTCATTTGGCACAGTTAGTTAAGCCCGCTGGCAGTTTATTGATTACTGAGCTATGCCGTCATGACCAAGATTGGGCCAAGCAGGCCTGCGGCGATCTATGGTTAGGTTTTGATCAGGACGAACTGGCCCTTTGGGCTGATGCCGCAGGACTGATACCCAGTGAAAGTCTTTACTTGGGTTTAAAAAATGGCTTTCAGATTCAGCTGCGGCATTTTGCCAAGCCGGATTCACGAAGCACCCTCACGCACCGGTAGTTAAAGGAACCGACATGAGCGAATATTCAATTTTTACTTCTGAGTCTGTGTCTGAAGGGCATCCCGATAAGATTGCTGACCAAATTTCTGACGCAGTACTGGATGCCATCCTCACTGAAGACAAACAAGCGCGTGTTGCCTGTGAAACATTGGTGAAAACCGGTGTGGCGATTGTCGCCGGCGAGATTACCACCGATGCGTGGATTGATTTAGAACAGCTGGTGCGCGATGTGATCGTGGATATTGGCTATAACAGCTCTGATGTCGGTTATGACGGTAACACTTGCGGCATTATCAATATTATTGGCAAACAGTCTTCAGAAATCGCTCAAGGTGTGGACCGCGGTAACCCAGAAGATCAAGGTGCTGGTGACCAAGGTTTAATGTTTGGGTATGCCAGCAATGAAACTGATGTGTTGATGCCTGCACCGATTACTTTTGCGCACCGTTTAATGGAGCGTCAAGCTGAAGTGCGTAAAGGTGGCTTGCTGCCGTGGTTGCGCCCCGATGCGAAAAGCCAAGTCACTTGCCGTTACGAAGATGGCAAAGTGGTGGGCATTGATGCAGTGGTGTTATCCACTCAGCATGGTCCTGATGTAGCGCAAAAAGATTTACAAGAAGCGGTGATGGAGCTCATTATTAAGCACACACTGCCGGCTGAATTGCTGCATAAAGACACCCAGTACCACATTAACCCAACCGGTAAGTTCGTCATCGGTGGCCCTGTGGGTGACTGCGGCTTAACTGGCCGTAAAATTATTGTCGATACCTATGGTGGTATGGCGCGTCATGGTGGTGGTGCGTTCTCGGGTAAAGACCCGTCCAAGGTTGACCGCAGTGCCGCTTATGCTGGCCGTTATGTGGCGAAAAATATCGTGGCTGCCGGTTTAGCTGATCGTTGCGAAATTCAAGTGTCCTACGCCATTGGTGTGGCGCAGCCAACGTCGATCTCTATCAATACCTTTGGTACGGGTAAAGTCAGTGACGACACGATTGTACAGTTGGTGCGTGAAATCTTTGACCTGCGTCCGCATGGGATGACGCAGATGCTCGACTTGCTGCACCCGATGTATCAAGCCACCGCCTCTTACGGTCACTTTGGCCGCACACCTTATGAAATGACGGTCGGGGATGACACCTTTACTGCATTTACCTGGGAAAAAACCGATCGCGCCGAAGCATTACGCGCGGCAGCTGGCCTCTAATCGCCGCCCAACCACAGCTTTGCCTCTGCTGCAAAGCTGTGGTGACTGTGCCGTTGCTGCGCTTTAAGCGAGCGCGGCAACAGATCCAACTGACTCGTGATCCACTTTGTTCGTGCCTAAGCGCAGCTTTGTGCTGTCTTTAATGCCGCCTTCTGCGCGGTTATCCGTTATAATCGCGCCTTTGATTTGCTGCAAACGTTGCCCCCTGCGCTTAGGTGGGCGAAAATAGCCGTCTTATTTTATTTTAGCTTCAGGAGATTTAGTAATGCCCAGCCGTCGTGAGCGAGCCAATGCCATTCGCGCCCTCAGCATGGATGCTGTGCAAAAAGCCAACAGTGGCCACCCGGGTGCCCCAATGGGTATGGCGGATATCGCCGAAGTTCTGTGGCGTGATCATCTGAAGCACAATCCAAAAAATCCACAATGGTTAGACCGCGACCGCTTCGTGCTGTCCAACGGCCACGGCTCAATGCTGCTGTATTCGTTGCTGCATCTGACCGGTTATGACGTTAATTTGGATGATTTAAAAAGTTTCCGTCAACTGCACAGCCGCACCCCAGGTCACCCTGAGTACGGTTACACCGCTGGTGTTGAAACCACCACAGGCCCATTGGGTCAGGGTTTAGCCAATGCGGTGGGTTTTGCGTTAGCGGAAAAAGTGATGGCGGCGCAGTTCAACCGTCCCAAACACGACATTGTTGACCACCAAACCTACGTGTTCTTAGGTGATGGCTGCTTGATGGAAGGTATT
>JAAZJF010000331.1 GCA_012800475.1 Gammaproteobacteria bacterium | reverse complement strand
AGTTGCCCATCGAGGGCATGGGTAAAGGCTTGCTGCAAGCGCACACCGATACGGTCAGCTGGAATACGCGCTAAATATCCACCTTGGCTGCGTAACTTCCCTCGCACATGATCGGCGAGTAATGTGCTGGTTAACCCCATATTAAATCGATACGAGATTTCACCTTCAATCCCTCGAAAGACCGCATTGGCTTGCTGGTAGTTGATGACACGATAGTCAGCTCCGGGTCGCTCTCCGGTATCGGCGCCATAAATATAATCATGGATGCGGCTTTGATACAGGCTTAGATTATAGTTTAACGCGCCTAAGTGTTTACGCAGCGTCACATCCACGGTGTGGGACGTTTCTTTGTTGAGGTTGGCATTGCCGATCTCGATGGTACGGCTGGCGGCATGGGGGCCAAAAGCATACAACTCTTCAGCGGCGGGTAAGCGTTGAGAGCGTGAAAATGAAACGCCTATATTATATTGCGGTGCAAAATCCCAAACAGTCCCGATAGAGGCTGAAGTACCGCTGTGGTTTTTATCGGGTTGTAAGCCTTTACGCACATCAATACGTTGCCATTCATGGCGTAAACCAAGCTCATAACGGACGGCCCCTGCTTGATATTCCTCTAGGATAAATAAACCATTGTTGTGCGTGATGGTCGCTGGAATATAGGCTTCATCTCCAGATGCTTTAAAGTGACGGCGATGGCTTTGCCCGCCGATCACTCCACGCCAGCCCAAGATCGGTTCATGGGTCAGCTCAAGGCGCGCATCGCTCGCTTGATTATCAAAACGAGTAGCGACTGCCGCGCCCTCGATCTCCTCGTGCTGGTAATCACTGTGAGCTAAACGGATTTTAGCAAGGCTTAATCCCGCTATGGGGTTGATGTATTCACCACGAACGTCCCAGCGTTTTTGCAACATATTAATATAGGGTGCGCCATGTTCATGCTCATGTTGGTGGCCTGCGCCTCCATGGCTGCCGCAGTGCCAATGCAGGGATGCACCGTGGCCGTGGGTATGGCAGTGACCATCTTCGTGCGCTAATAAACCATATTCATTGGCTTGGCGCGTATAAGCCACGCCTAAATAGCCATCATCACCAATCCAGCTCAACCCTAAAGTTGCGGTGCTGGTGTTGTTATAAGAGTGTGCTTGTTTTTTGGATCTCGAACCATCTTCATGCCCAGCTAAGCGGTACGGGTCTGCATCACGTTTTAAACCTTCTACACGTAACGCAAAATCACCTAGACCCAGTGTTGCACCGGCAATAGCCGTGCTTTCTTTGGCAACGCTATTGGCCTGCCAGGCTAGATCAACTTGATGACCGTTGGCAGGTTGCTGTGTTGGGATTTTCTTATCAATCAGATTCACAGCGCCACCCATGGCGCCACCGCCATACAGTAAAGTGGCTGGTCCTTTGAGTACCTCAATACGCTCCAGCAACAGTGGCTCTGTGGTAACGGCATGATCCGCGCTAAGAGTTGAGGCATCCATCATATCTGCTCCGTCACTTAAGACGCGTACTCGGGCACCGTCCATACCGCGAATTACGGGTCGACTAGCGCCTGCTCCAAAGGAGCTGCCACGCACCCCAGGTAGACCTTTAAGGGTGTCGCCTAAAGTCGCTTGCTGTGCAAACTTTAACTGGGAGCCTGCTAAAACAGATGCTGCGTTGACCATATGGGTTGATGATTGGGCGAGCGGGCTGGCGCTGATCGTACGTGTTGGTAATTGCATGGCCTGATCGTGCTGAGCATAAGCAGAGGATGCAGCAAGGACGCTCAATCCGATGGCAATCGTCAGAGGGTGTTTGATGGGTAGCATCTGGGTACCTGTAGGCAGTCAATAAAAAGGATGGGGTTTGGGTTCTAAATATAACGCTGCAGGATGTTATACTATTACAATTGGTTTTGAACACCTCTTTTTAGGAATATTCTCTACAGGCAGTTCAGAGTGTGTTTTTCAGAGAGCCTTGTTACGCGGTGCATTTGCGCTGAACCGCACAGATTGAACACTATTAATCTGTTAAACTAAGGCAAATTGAATCTGATGATTAACCATGAAATTTGTAATCAATGTGTTGTCACCCAGCACCGCACCGGCAACGCGCCGAGCATTAGTGTTTGCGCAAGCCGTCTTGGCTGCTGGGCATGACATTGTGCGGGTGTTTTTTTATCAAGATGGTGTGCTGACGGCCTCTAATACTCAGGTTGTCGCGCAAGATCAGCCGGATATTGCCCAGCAATGGCAGGCTTTTATCGTAGAGCATCAGCTGGATGCGGTGGTGTGCATTGCTGCGGCATTGCGCCGTGGGGTCTTGGATCAAGCCGAGGCACAGCGCTATCAAAAGGATGCTGTGAACCTTGCTGCAGGCTATGAGTTATCCGGTTTAGGTCAGTTGCATGATGGCGTACAACAGGCTGATCGAGTGATCAGTTTTGGAGGTGCGTAATGGCTCAGTCAGTCTTATTGATCAGTCGTAGCGCGCCTTGGGCTGGCGTGAATGCAGCAGAAGCCTTGGACATTGCTTTAGCTGCCGGTGCTTTTGATTTGCCGCTGAGTGTTTTGTTTATGGATGAAGGGGTGTTGCAATTATTAACACAGCAACAGCCGCAGTTACTGCAACAAAAAGATGTGACAGCTCAATTGCAAGCTCTGCCAATGTTTGGCATTGAGCAATTGTATGTTGCGCAGCAGTGTTTAAATAAGCGCGGTTTGGCGCAGAGCCCTTTAGCACTGGATGCTGAACATCTGGATGACACGCAGATTCAGCAATTGATTCGCCAATTTGACCATGTGATCACACTCTAATGACGACCTTACATATTTTAAATACATCACCCACAGCAAGCACTCAGTTCAGCAGTTGCTTGCGCTTGATCAGCGCAGGCGATGCCATACTCTTGACGGGTGAAGCAGTGCAGGCACTGCGCGATGGCAGTGTTGGTGCACAGGCATTGAGTAGTACGAACGCTCTGTGTCGTTTATATGCTTTAGAAGACGATGTGCAGGCGCGCGGCATTGATACGACGCATATAGGGGTGACTGTGATTGATTATCCGGCTTTTGTGGCTTTGTGTGTTGAACATACGCGAGTGAACAGTTGGACATGAGCAATCACGTATTAGTCGTGGATGGCCGCTCGATTGCT
>JAAZJF010000330.1 GCA_012800475.1 Gammaproteobacteria bacterium | reverse complement strand
TCATCAGTTGCTCAATATCGCTGTTGAGCAAGACAGATAATCCGTTATAAGGGATATTCCACACCAGCTTTTGCCAGCGCGCCTGCTCCAATACTTTGAGCACTTTAGAGTCGAGTCCCGCCTGCTGAAAAAAGCTCACACCTTGCTGTGCAATGGCATCGCCGCCTTCGCCGCTAGCAGGACCGCTGTGATAACCCAGATTAACCCCGCCTTGGGCTTGATGCTGAATCACGCCTGGCGCACTGCGATGCACATAAATAAAACACAGACCACCGAGCAAGTGTAAATGCTCATCCAACAAAGGACGAATCTGATCCTCCACCCCAAAACCATTTTGTAACAACACCACCTTCGCGTGCTGCGCTGCAACTTGATTGATAATGGGCGCTAAAGCGGTATTGCTGGTGGTTTTTGCGGCGACAAACACCCAATCGCATGGCGGCATATCGGCAGGATCATGCCAGGCATGCACCTGCGGCTGATGCAATTCACCGTGGACGGCACTGCTAATGCGCAAGCCATGTCGATTAACGGCTTCATAGTCACTGCGCAATAAGTAATGCACCTCAAAACCTACTTGGGCCAGCATAAAACCATAAAAGCCACCCACAGCACCGGCACCAATAATACCGATACGCGGTTGTCGTTGTTCGTTCATTTTGAACTCTCTTATAAAGCGGTGTCGCGATCAACTTAAACTGTCAATGCAGTCATAGCACTGGTCTTAAGGATTAACGACCAAGGTTTCACTGCTTAACACTCGCTTAGCTTGTAAATAAGCGTTGTTCCAGTACTTTGAATCCACACTGTCTAAACGCACCGTACCGCCTGATGAAGGCGCATGCACAAAACGCCCTTCGCCAACATAGATGCCTGCATGACTCACTCGCCCGTGGCCAGCGGTGCTAAAAAACACAATATCACCACTGCGCAATTGACTGCGACGCACATGCTTGCCTTTCATTTGCAGCATTTGCGCAGTGGTGCGCGGCAAGTTGATCCCAGCCGCATCGTTGTAAACAAATTTAATTAAACCGCTGCAATCAAACCCCGACGACGGCGTATTACCGCCCCACACATACGGCGTACCCACTAAGCCAATGGCACGAAAAAGCACATCATCAGCAGAGGGATCAAAGCCTAACGCAGCGGTTGAGCGCGGCGCTGCCATGGGTTCAGTCACAGGCGCTTGGGTGGCACAGGCGGTTAAAAATATGATGCTGGCTAAACTCAGCAGTCGAATACTGGCATACATAGGGTGCTTCCCTTTTTGGTAAAAAATAAATAATCGGCACTATAACAAAGCCACGCTTATAACTTGGCAAAACTTTCCAGCTGCATCTCTTTCAAGCGACTGTAAGTGCGGCGAAAAGCAAAAGCTAGATAGCCTTCAGTATATAACTGGGCCAATGGTACACAGGCTTCCATATAAATGGGCACACGTCGGTCATAACATTCATCCACCAAGGCAATAAAACGGCGCACGCTATCATCGCCTTGTGCCAGCATCGGCAGCTGTCGATCACCGGCATCCACACGCAGTACTGCATCCTCAGTACCTCGAGCAATTTTCGCAGTCTGTTGTTGCCCGCCTAACTGCGGCACCGCACTGAGCAAAACAACCTGAAAACGGTCGCACAAAGCAATAAAATCCAGTGCTGATAAGGGTTGCTCACATAACTGAGCGTAATCGCACCACACCACTTCATCACTGTACGCCTGAGTGATAATCGTGCGCTCACCCAATGCCAAGCGCCCTTCTGCCACCGCCTGCTGAGCACTCAACTGCGCAAATACAGCTGGCATTTCGCTGTGCTGATCTGCCGCTCGCGTCCAGTAACGTCGCACTGTGGGTCCATTATGTAAACGGTGGTCTTGCACACCATCAACACTGACCAGCTGCATATGCTGCTCTAGTGCAGCAATGGCGGGTAAAAATCGCGTGCGATTATAACCTTCACTGTACAGATCAGCAGGCGGCTGATTGGAGGTGGCTACCACAATTAAACCTTGCGCAAACAAGGCTTGAAAAAGCCCACCCAAAATCATCGCATCAGCAATATCACTGACAAACAGCTCATCAAAACACAGCACTTCTATTTCATGACTCAGCTCTGCTGCAATCACTGCTAAAGGATTCGCGGTTCCGGTCAAGCGAAATAAACGCTGATGGATGTCCTGCATAAAACGATGAAAATGCTGTCGCCGTGCCGGTACACTTAGATTGCGATAAAACTGATCCATCAACCAGGTTTTACCACGACCCACGCGACCATATAAATACACACCCGTAACCTGCGCAGAGCCACTCTGTATAGCCTGATAGCATTGCTCCAAAACGGCCACAGCCTGACGTTGCGCCGGATCATCTATAAACCCCTGAGCCAGCGCCTGCGTATAAGCTTGCATGGGCGACTGTCGATGATCACTCATACTGAACGCCTCGCTTGCTATCTGACCCTGCCATGACTAACAACATATAAGGCACCTGATACTCTCCCTTTATGATTTAAAATTTGTCTCACACAATGCACTGACGCCAGACGATCAACCTACCTGCTGTAGTGAGCCTGTGCGCACCACCACTAAAATGTGTGTACCCTCGCATACTTGCTAAGCAAAACTCTATCTAAACAGTGCTGCGCACACCGACTCCTAACTCAATCAGACTATAGCCAAGCGGCTACTGCTTACTCCAACATAAGCCTTACAGTATGTCATCCATACGCAAGCTGTATTCAGCCCAGACAGCCATTATCTATAGGCTCAGGCTTGTCCATGCCAGCGGGCTTGATTAAAGTAGTTGCTAGATTTGTATAGCATTAACATACATCGGTATGCACATTGCACCCAGCATCTGCGCACGGTTATTTAAGGATCTATTATGTCGCTTAATTTTTATGAAGATAACGCAGAACAATTTGCGGCCAATACGCTCAATTTAGATATGAGTGCTGTGTATGAGCGTTTTCTAGCCGCTCTACCTGAAGTGGGAGCCATTCTGGATGCCGGTTGCGGTGCCGGGCGTGATGTAGCTGCTTTTTTAAAGCTGGGCTACCCAGTCGAGGCCTTCGATGCCAGCGCAAAACTTGTGGCCATTGCCCATAAGACCAGCGCCATTGATATCCAACACAGCACCTTTCTTGCATTTGAAAGCGAGCAACGTTTCGCAGGTATTTGGGCCTGCGCTTCACTCTTGCACGTACCAGCAGCACAAATGAGCGGAACATTGCGACATTTAGGTCAGTTTTTACAACCCCATGGCGTGATGTATGTCTCTTTTAAATACAGTGATGAAGACACTCAGCGCGATGGCCGGCATTTCACCAACTGCACTGAGCAGCGCTTAGAAGGTTTCTTAAAAGGCACAGGCCTGAGTATCAACACCTCATGGATCAGCAATGATCAACGCCCAGGTCGCACCGAAGAGCAATGGCTCAATGCTTTAATTATGGCGCAATCAAAGTGAACTGCTGCACCATTTGAGCGCTATGCTATATCGCTACAAATAGATCACTTCAATAAAAAAGGCTCTAAACCGTCAGATTTAGAGCCTTTTCGCCACAAAGTATCAGTTCAATGTTTGAACCTTAATAAGTGGTGACCTTTAAGTTAATACGTTCAAGAAAGCGATTTCTTTCACGTTTATCACCCTGCAAACGATCAAAGTCTTGTAGCTTAACTTTGCTCTCAGGCTTCATAGAGACCTTGAAACCTTTTTCTTGCGAATACCAAGTGCCAATCACTGCAGTGCATGCTTTTTTCGCATTTTTATAACCTGCGTCATATTCCCTAACACACTGCTCGTGAGTACTTTCGTACTGCTGCTTAAACAACTGTTTACGTTCTTTATCCGTGTTACCCAATATTTTGGTTGGCATGACGTTGTAACGCTGCTCAAGCATGTTGGCGCGCTGTAAATAACCTTGATCTTTAAACGACATATCAAAACTATTTAAGGTGATGTTTTTAACATCCTCAAGCAAGCGGTATTCATCACGACCATTGATATTGAACAGCTCTGTTGGCAGATTAGGCAAAGCACCCAATGCCGGATGCACTTGCGTTAACATCAAGGCGCTTCTTAAATCCCTGACGTTATCCAAATCCAATTGCGTTTGTGTCGCAAACAAATTTGGCACATCCACTGCCAACTGTGCTTTGAGCGTGCGCTCTTTACCATTGTAGTTCCAACCGATATTGACATCGTAAGGCTCAACATGGGTTTGTCCACTGGCAAACAATAACGTCCCAAAGATTTCAGAATGATACGCCTTAGCAAAATCACTATCTGGATCAGTGGGTTGAATGTTTTTCAAGCTCAGGTCGGCACTCATCTGTTCTCTGTCATCGTTAAAGTTTTTAATCGTAAACTTCTCGATACTCAATTCGACAGGAAAAAACTCGCGACTCTCAATAGTCATGTCTTTAATTGTGACCGTGCCACCAAAGGGACTGGACGACACAGACTTCCACGACACATAGGACTCAAGGCGGTTTTCATAGAGGTAATCCTCTAGTTGTTTCTGCGCCTTACCACCTGCATAACTGGATAGTCCAAAGTAACCCGCTGCAGCGACGACAACGACAATGGGTGCAATAATTTTTACGTTTAAACCACTCATTGCTGCACCTCCTGCGCATCTTTGATCTGTTGCTGGGCGTATTCCGGTGTCCAATCAGGCTGGTTGTATTCCAAGCGCGTCAGATTCAGTGGCGTAAAGAAATCGTCACACCCCTTGTTTTCACACGCAAACGCATAAGTTGGCTTGACCACAGTTAAGGGTAAGCCTTGGCTGTCCTGCTCTTCAAGATCAAGTTTTTGTTTACCCCTCAAGACATACCAACCTTTGCGCAACTCAACATCCAACGTTACATCCAGAGCGTTCACTGCTAACGGATAAGGGTAATCAGCCAAGAACACATCTTTTTTCTCATCCGTAATATGAACAATCTGTGAGAAATCACCCTCACGGCCCTTAAGCATGGATTGATAACCTGAATAACCTACTTTGCTGTAGCTGACATCGGTCAACTTGCTCGCAATCAGCTCTGAGACATCGCGTTGTTGATCACGGTAGTTTTCATAGCTTTGCAACTCACGAGCGGCTTGACGAGCACGTTTCTCGAGCTCCATACGAGCTAAGTACGCTTCATGCTCTGCTTTGCGTTGAGCTTCCTGAGCTTCCCGCGCTTCATTTCTAAAGAGGTAGTTGGTGGCATTATTGGGGTTAAATGACCACTCGTTACTGCGCCAAGCTTTAGAAACACCCACCTCGTACAACCAATGCGTCGACTTGCGATTCACAACCCCTTCAGTAAAATCAGTGACTGCAAGAACGTTGTAGGAACTGCGATTAAAGTTTTTTACAATCGCACCGAGCGGAGCCAATACGACAGCCTCGATACTGGGCGCTTGTCTAAAGATATCTTTTGAGTTCGTCAAATAATATGCAGTGCTACTATTGATCTCCCAAGACCCACTCCAATTGCGCACAATTTTCATTAAGTAATAGGACTGATTAGGCGTATCTTTTTCCAGCAACACATAAGCATGACCTTCATCATCCATATCCACCAGAGGTAGCTGTGTCTTGGTTTTAACAGGCAAACCATGCATAAAGTAGGCTTCATAACTTGCAATGTTGGCACCATCTGAGCGGGTGACAGTTAAGCTGCCTTGACCGTTTAAGTAACCCTTTTCACAGCTCGCACCTTTAGAAGTGACGGTATAAGCCTGCTGTCCTAAGTCCGCATCGCTACGTATAAAAGACTTACAGCCTTGCTGATCAACTAAGGTTTTTAACGTCTTATGTTGAGTTAAAAACTGACTTGGATCTTTAGGCTGCCAACCATTAACGGCGAAGTTCTCTACTCGAGCAGCCGGTGCAGCGACAGGTGCTTTTGGTACTGCAGCAGCTTCGGGCGTCACAGCCACAACAGCAGGTTCAGCAACAGGTGCTGAAGCGGGACTACTATCCGCAGGAGCGGCGGCAGGTGCTTTTGGTACTGCAGCAGCTTCGGGCGTCGCAACCACCGTAGCGGGCTCGGTAGCAGGCGCAACAACAGGCTCAGCAAGTGTAGGCACATCGACGGGGGCTTGTGCAACTGCAGGCGCTGCAGCCGTTGTTTCAGGAGTCGCTGTCTCGGGTGCAGCAGCAACCTGCGTGGTCTCCGCTGGTGGGTTTTGAGCCATCAACCAAGCTGTTTGCTTGCTTGAAGTTCCGCTGGCTTGAACTGCTTGAGTCTTGTTAACCGCTTGCCAGGTGACCTTTTCAGCGCTTGGGCACTGCTGCGAAAATAATACTCCCAGCTTAGGCATCAAGCTCTCTACTGCACTGAGATTGGCCTGCTCTAAATCAAAAGCAAAACGCAGTGCTAATTCAGGTTTACACCAATCACTCTCACTGGCCTGATCAACAAAGACTTCAACCTGTTGAGCTTGTGAAAAAGCTAAACGGTGTGCTTGCGCCTGTGCTGTGGCATGAATACTCAAGGCTAATAGCGACACAGATAAAATTGATATTTTTTTCATAGTTAAGCCTTAGATTAACTCCCAAGCGCCATCATCTGCCTGGCAGGCCTTAACTTGCTGTTGTTCAGTTGCACCTTTAGCTGTCACTTTATAATTTAAAGTTTTGCAAGCTGTTTGCGCACTGACAGTTTCCATTTGTACGCTATCCAAATCAAAACCTTGTTGTTTAGCGACTGCATCAGGCATGGAATCTAAGTCGGTTGCCGCTAGAGCTTGATTGGCTTGTGCTTTTTGTGCAGGTGCATTCGGGCTCACTAATGGCGCATACACATAACCTACAGTGACACCCTTACGTCCAACCATAATCCAGTTGTTATCCGTGCGCCCTACTGCTGTAAACGAGCTGCCTGGCATCAAACTACCCACTCGGCTACCTGACGTGCTGGGTGAACTGCGCACATTCGACGATTTTTGTGCGTAATAGGTTTGATTTAACAAGGTCATATTCGGCACAGCTTGTACTTGATTGGTGCGCTTGACCTGAACTGCTTTTGTTTGTGTGGTTGTCGCACCGGGTGTAATGGTTGCTGTTGCACCCGAGTGCTCTGAGGTCCACTGCACAGACTGCGTAGAGTTCTGCTCAAGCATGCGTTGAGTCTGTAAGGCTAAAGACTGACGATCACGCTCATCCAAGTGCGAACCAATCACCTTACCCAATGCGCCACCGGCTAAGGCACCGACGAGCATTGCCGCCGTTCTGCCACTGCCGCCACCAATCTGACTACCTAAAGCAATACCTGCAAGAGTACCCACTGCTGTGCCGATATTCTCTTTGTTTAAATATTCATTTTGCGCAAGATTAGCGCAACCTGATACAGAAAGAATTGCTGCAGTGATAGAGCCGATTAAAAAAGGTTTAACGTAGCGCATTGACGAACTCCATTGTCATCGATAAGGACATATATAAATAAAGGCGGCCTATTAAAACAAACTAAGACCCGATAGTCACTTAAGCTGTTATTTATTTAAAGTATGACGAAGTTTAATACATATCAAACTCATATAAATCACCTCAAAAAGAACAGCCTAAGAATAAAAAAAGCGCCACAAGGGCGCTTTAAATGATGCTTTAGTCTACTCAAGGCAGCTGAATATATTTTAGCTCAGTTCCTCACTTTGCGCAGGAATGCGAAAGACCACTACATATAACAGTGGTATCACTACCAGCGTTAAAATGGTGGCGAAGGTTAAACCAAACATAATCACCACCGCCATACTTTTAAAGAAGGGGTCAAACAACAACGGCGCAACGCCTAAAATTGTCGTAAACGCTCCTAAAAACACGGGACGGGCACGGCTGACTGCCGCATCAATCACTGCGATAAAGGGTGGTTTGCCCTCTCGTATTTCCAGATCAGCCTGATCCACCAAGACAATCGAGTTTTTCACCAGCATCCCCACTAAACTCAAGCAGCCTAAAATGGCCATAAACTCAAAAGGTACTTGGAAAATAACTAAGCCTAGCGTCACACCAATAATAGCTAAGGGTGCGGTCAGCCAGATCACCAACGGCTGGCGTAAAGAGTTAAACATCAATACCACAGCCAAGATCATGGCAGTAAAGCCATACGGCGCTGATATAGCCAAACCTTCGTTCGATTCCTTTGAGTCTTTGTACTCACCGTGCCACTCTAAGCTGTAGCCAGGTGGTAACTCAATGGCTTCAATTTTTGGCTTTAAGCGATTGAATAGTGGATCAGCTTGCTCGCCAGGCAAGGGGTCAGTTTGCGCCATAATGGTTGGGAAACGGTCAACGCGACGTAAAATTGAATCATTCCACTCCACTTTGACACCGCTAATCAACTGACTCATCGGCAGATACTTTTTCGCCGTCGGACTGTAGACCTGGACGTTCTCAACATCTTGAGCCTGTGTGCGTTCGCTTTCTGGCGCACGGGCAATAATAGGAATCAACTTATCACGCTCGCGATACACGCCGACTCGCTCACCGGTAAAGGAGCGATTAATGGCCTGACTGATTTGTGTAATATCAACACCGGCACGGCGTGCAGCCACTTCATTCACAATAGGTCTGAGTACGGGTGTTTTGTCGCGCCAATCATCTTGCACGGCAATAGCACCTGAGTCCTCGGCCATAATGGCTTTAGCTTGCTCAGCTAATTGACGCAGCACCGCAGGCTCTGGACCTTTAAAAGCGACTTCGATTTTTTTACCGCCACCGCGGCCCAGCATAAATTTCCAGACTTTGACTTCAGCCAGCGGATGACGCTGTGATAACTCACTTTGCAACTCATCTACCAAGGTCGCGATACCGTTGGCATCATCTACATCAATCAACAACTGTCCATAACTGCTGTTGGGGTCTTCAGGACTGTAGGTCAGCATAAAGCGCAAACCACCCTGCCCAACAAAGCGCGTGACATGCGTCACACCTTCTTTTTCATGGACATACTCTGCCATAC
>JAAZJF010000329.1 GCA_012800475.1 Gammaproteobacteria bacterium | reverse complement strand
TCAGCGCCGCGCAGAGCAGTCCGCCCGTTACCAACTGAGCAACGGTAAAGGCGCGAGTTTACGCGCTGATGACAGCTTGCTGCGTCACCAATGGTTGGTAGCGGCCGATCTGGATGGCAAAACCCGTGAAGCCACCATTTATCTGGCAGCACAGGTGGATATTGCCGATATCGAGCACGACTTAGCGCATTTAATTCACACCAGCGAAGAAGCGTCGTGGGATGACACGCGTGGCACCATCGTCGCCCGTCGCATACGCAAATTGGGCGAACTGGTACTGGAGGAAAAAGAACTGGCCAAACCTGATCCGGCGCTGATCCAGCAAGGCTTGCTCAATGCCATACGCAGCAAGGGCCTTGCCAGCCTGCCTTGGACAGATACCGCCAGCCAATGGTGCGCGCGGGTCAAGCTGCTGGCTACAGTGTTCCCTGATGAGTGGCCGGATGTCAGCGAAAAAACTTTGTTCGCTACATTAGAAGCATGGCTACTGCCTTTTTTAACCGGCATGCAACGCTGGTCGGATCTGAAAACACTTAATCTCACTGAAGTGCTAAACGGTCTGCTGACTTATCCACAGCAGCAACAACTCAACCTCCTTGCGCCCACCACTTTAACCATTCCCACCGGTCAAAATGTGCGCTTGGATTACACTGCAGAAAACGGCCCCGTCCTCGCTGCTAAATTGCAAGCGCTGTTTGGCTGGCTCGACACGCCCACAGTGGCGGACGGTAAAGTCCCAGTGCTGATTCACTTACTTTCACCGGCACAAAGACCACTGGCGGTGACGGCTGATTTGGGCAATTTCTGGCGCAATGTCTATCCGCAAGTGCGCAAAGATGTGCGTGGGCGCTACCCCAAACACCCGTGGCCAGAGGATCCGCTGACTGCGCAGGCGCAGCAAGGGGTGAAAAACCCTAAGCGGAGATTGTGATGCATCGAACTTTTGCACTTCATATTCACTGCTCCTCGCAACCGATAACAGCACAATCAGCACAATAATATCGGTTTAATCACGCCACGTGCTGCTGTATTGATACAGCAGCACGTACCTCAAATTAATCAAAGCTGTATGAGTCGCCGTCCAAGATTGCACTTACACCGACAGGCCACCTTGGACGAACAACCATCAGCATCGCTCTGAACCGAGCACCTGGGTCAGTTAGACTGCTGCAGAAGCGAATCAATCGCTCGGGTTAGCGCCTTACTCTCTGGACCTGTGGTGCTGCCGAACGACTCAATCACCTCACCTTTGGCATTGAGTAAATATTTATTGAAGTTCCAACGTGGCGCTTTGCTCTGCTGGTGAATGTGTGCAAACACCGGTGTTGCATCAGCACCGGTTACTGGGCTTGGCGCAATCATCGTAAAGGTCACGCCAAAGTTCTTAAAGCAAATATCGGCGGCTTCTTCTTCAGTTTTGGCTTCCTGATTAAAGTCATCACTAGCAAAACCAACCACCACTAAACCCTGTTTGGCATAACGCTGGTGCAAGGCTTCCAAGCCTTTAAACTGCCCAGTAAAACCGCAGTGACTGGCGGTATTCACCACCAACATGGGCTTCCCAGCAGCAACTTCACATAAATTAACACTGTCTTTGGAGTGTAATTTAGGTAAGTCGTGATCAAGAAATGCAGGGCATGCCACGGTTTCTTCGGCGAACGTCGGGGACGCAGCCAGTCCGAGCGTTAACGCCGCACTGAATAATAATTTCAACATAGCCTGTCTCCTAATATTTCTTTATTTAAGTAGCACAAGGCTCGCTCGGCAGTGCTCAACACTTGGCCGTTGCGAGTTGATCCATTTAAGCACAACTGAAAAAACATGACCTATGTTTTAACAGCTATTTCTAGCTGACACTAAAGGTTGCGCAACACAGGCAATACAGCCGTATTGGTGCAGAAAAAAGAGTATAAAAAAGGCACCTCAGAGGTGCCTTTTTGTCTTACAGAAGAAGCAATTAACCAGCAAAGCGCGCTCGTGCGGCATGCAGCTTTTTCAAGCTATCGAGCAAACGCAGATGCTTATCCAAACCTTCCAGCTGCATACTGGTCGGCGTTAAACCATAGAAACGCACGCTGCCCGTGATCGAGCCAAGCACCGCCTCCATGCGCTCGTCACCAAACATGCGACGCAAATTCGGCTCATAATCGTCCATCTCTAAATCATCATCTAAGGTCACTTCTAAGGCGGCGTTTAGCGCCTGATAGAACAACTCACGCTCTACCGTGTTGTCATTAAACTGCAGAAACTCCTCAACCAGCTCCAAGGCCTCTTCAAAGTGCTGCAGCGCCAG
>JAAZJF010000328.1 GCA_012800475.1 Gammaproteobacteria bacterium | reverse complement strand
TACACGTGTGCCTTTATTTTGTTCTGTAAGCCTTCAAGGTACGCAGCCCTGTTGATTAAAGCGCACATTGCGCTGTTTGCCATGAGGGCCGGGGTAAGTCACGCTTATCGTGCCATTGTGGTTGCGCTCTTTAAGGGCTCTGCCAAACATACTGTCGACTTCAGTTCGGCTCATGCCGCTTTTGACCTGCAAGCGAATTAAATCGGTGCGCCTTTGGGTGGGATTGAATGCGCCGCAGGGTGTTTTAGCGTCACTGATCACGGTAATAGCTTGCGGTTGAGTGCTAGCAGGTTTGAGTTGAGCTTCAATAACACTGCGCGGTAATGCAGGAATCGTCATGGTGGGGGCGACGCTCAATGTCTGTTGCTCACTTGTACCTTGGCAGCCGCTGTCGTTAAAAATGATATGGCCTTGCGGGGTGATGCATTTATAAATGTGTACCTGTGCTGTGCTCAACATTGGATAACAGCACAGGCACAGCATAAGGTATAGCAGATAGGTTTTTGGCATAACGGACACCTCTGTTCGGTGAACTGAGTGGGTAGGGTGTCTTTGCAGTGTAGATGCTCAAGCCCTAATGGCTAGCTATAGGCGGGTATGTGCGCTTTAGGCAGCCAATAGTTAGGTGCAAAATCAGCGCACAATGCTATTATTGTGCGCTTACAGCTGGCGCAAAACCGGCTGGTCATGATTTTTCAGTAGAATTTTTACCCATTGAGCAATCACCATGCACACTTGATCAAACCTTCGCGCTGTGCGTGCGTAAGGGCGGAGCACCTCATTTATGTCTGAAGTCGAAGAAAAAAAACCCCAGGAGCGTTTACAAGAGCGCTTTTCACAAGTTCTGGAGCTTTTGCAACGACACCGATTGATTGAGGAACGTGTTGCTCAGCAAGGCAGTGATCATCAAGAGCGTGTGGATGAGTTGGTGCAGCAACAGCATTTGGCAGAGTTGCAGCACAAGCTGACTGAGCTGCACCCCGCTGATATTGCCTATATTCTCGAAGCTCTACCCTTAGAAGACCGTTTGGTGATTTGGCAGCTGGTTCGCGCAGAAAGCGATGGCGATATTCTGCTTGAAGTATCGGATGCAGTGCGTGAAACCTTAATCGCGGATATGGATGAGCAGGAGATTATTGCAGCCGCTAAAGATCTCGATGCCGATGAGTTAGCTGACTTAGCACCTGAGTTGCCGCGCGATGTGGTGCAGGGTTTGATGGAATCCTTGGATGAGCAGCAGCGTGAACGTGTGCGCTCAGCCTTATCCTATGATGACGAGCAAGTGGGCGCCATTATGGACTTTGAGATGGTGACCATTCGTGAGGACGTCACGCTTGAAGTTGTTTTGCGCTATTTGCGCCGCTTAAAAGAATTACCCGATCAAACCGATAAGCTGTTTGTGGTGGATGTGGCGGGTATTTTAAAAGGTGTGTTGCCCGTTAAGCGTTTATTGGTCAATGATCCTGATTGTAAAGTTCAGGATGTGATGGCCGATGATCCGGTGCGATTTTACCCAGATGAAGACGGCTCTTTTGCCGCTCAAGCTTTTGAGCGCTACAACTTGGTTTCTGCGCCTGTGGTGGAAAAAAGTGGCAAATTGATTGGCCGTTTAACCGTCGATGAGATGGTGGACTTGATTCGTGAAGAATCTGAAAGCGAAGCTTTAAGTCGCGCAGGTTTACGTGAAGAAGAAGATATTTTTGCGTCAGTCTGGAAGTCGCTGAAAAACCGTTGGGCGTGGCTAGCGATTAACTTGATCACCGCATTTGTGGCATCGCGAGTGATTGGCATGTTTGAAGATTCCATTGAAAAGCTCGTTGCTTTGGCTGCTTTGATGCCGATTGTTGCAGGGATTGGTGGTAACTCAGGTAATCAAACCATCACTATGATTGTGCGAGCGATGGCGCTGGATCAGTTGTCTACGGGCAACACCTCGCGCTTGATGCGTAAAGAGTTGGGTGTGGCACTGATCAATGGTGTGATTTGGGGCAGTGTGATTGGTTTGGTGGCGTGGTTGTTGTATGACAGCTGGTCTCTGGGCGTGGTTATGACTGCGGCGATGACCTTAAATTTACTGTTAGCCGCCTTGATGGGTGTAATTATTCCTATGACTATGGTCCGTTTGGGGCGTGACCCGGCACTAGGATCAAGTGTATTAATTACCGCGATGACAGACAGTGGTGGTTTCTTTATCTT
>JAAZJF010000053.1 GCA_012800475.1 Gammaproteobacteria bacterium | reverse complement strand
GAGTGCGAAGTGCGTTTGTACGACCGTTTATTCAGCACGCCTAACCCCGATAAAGGTGATGACGGCGAAGCCAGTGAATCTTTCCTGGATAACGTCAATCCAGAGTCTTTGGTGGTGCTCAAAGGTTGCCGCGCTGAGCCATCTTTATTGCAAGCGCAAGTGGGCGAGGGCTTCCAGTTTGAGCGTGAAGGCTACTTCTGCTTAGACAGCGTGGACAGCAAGCCTGAAGCACTCGTATTTAACCGCACCGTCACCTTACGTGATTCATGGGGTAAAGCATGACTGTAACGATTTATAACACTCTGACTAAAGCCAAAGAGCCACTGCAGCCGCTGGAAGGCAAGCATGTGCGCATGTATGTCTGCGGTATGACCGTGTATGACTTTTGTCATATTGGTCACGCTCGCGTCATGGTGGCCTTTGATGTGGTGTCGCGCTGGTTGCGTCACCGTGGTTACGATGTGACGTATGTGCGCAATATCACCGATATTGACGATAAAATCATTCGCCGTGCGCAAGAAAACAACGAGCCCTTTGAGCAGTTGGTTGATCGCATGGTGGCAGCGATGCATGAAGATGAAGCGCGTTTAAATGTGCTCCGTCCAGATCAAGAGCCTCGTGCTACCGGTCACATTGATGGCATGTTTAAGATGATCCAAACCTTGATTGATAAAGGTTTTGCTTATGCCGCAGCCAATGGTGATGTGTATTACCGCGTGGCTAAGTTTGAGGGCTATGGCAAGTTATCGCGCCGTAATATCAAAGATTTAAAAATTGGTGCGCGCATCGAAGTGGATGAAGCCAAAGAAGATCCATTGGATTTTGTGCTGTGGAAAGCCGCAAAAGCGGGCGAGCCCAGCTGGCAGTCACCTTGGGGCGCGGGTCGCCCGGGCTGGCATATTGAGTGTTCAGTGATGTCGACCTGCTGCCTCGGTGACAGCTTTGACATCCATGGTGGCGGTCCGGACTTGGTCTTCCCGCACCATGAAAACGAAATTGCACAAAGTGAAGCCGCTACGGGTAAACAATACGCCACCACCTGGATGCATGCCGGAGCGGTGCGCGTGGATGGCGAGAAGATGTCCAAATCCTTGGGTAATTTTTTTACCATTCGTGATGTGCTGGAAAAGTATCACCCCGAAGTGGTGCGTTACTTATTGGTGTCCAGTCATTACCGCAGCGCAATTAATTATTCAGAAGATAATTTACGCGAAGCGAAATCAGCACTTGAGCGTTTTTACTTAACGTTAAAAGGTATCGAGACTGTGCCAGCGGCCGGTGGTGAAACCTTTGTTGAGCGCTTCACTCAGGCGATGGACGATGACTTTAATGCGCCTGAGGCTTGCTCAGTGTTGTTTGAGATGGCCCGTGAAGTGAACCGTCTCAATCAGCACGATCCTGCTGCAGCTGCAGGTTTGGCCGCGCGTATGAAAGAGCTCGGTGCGGTGCTGGGTATTTTACAGCTTGAGCCGAACGCCTTTTTACAAGCCGGTGCAGAAAAAAGCGTGGATGCCGCACAGGTTGAAGCCTTGATCGCTGCGCGTTTAGCGGCGCGTCAAAATAAAGAATGGGCCGAGTCCGATCGTATTCGTGACGAGCTTACGGCCATGGGTATTGTGCTCGAAGACGGTAAAGATGGAACGGGTTGGCGTTTTGCTGATCAGTAATGCCCTGTGTTGATCCTGCGCAGTGATGAGCTGTGCAGGATCATAAACATTATGTACTGAATAATTGAAATACAATTGGGAGAGCTTGATGTCGCTTTTTTTAACTCAGCCGCTGCATAACCTTATGGGTGTAGCGCTTGTTGCAGGCTGCTTGGCTTTGTCTGGCACTGTTGTTGCACAAGAGGTTGAACCTGAGTACAGCGAAGAACAGTGGCAAGACTTTGGTGAGAATGAAGATCCGTGGGAGCCAATGAACCGCGCGGTGTTTCGTTTTAATGACACTGTGGATCGCTGGGCGCTCAAGCCGGTTGCTAAAGGCTATCGCGCAGTTACGCCTGATGTGGTCGAAAACGGTGTGCATAACGTATTTCGTAATTTAGGCGAGGTGCGCAACCTTGCCAATAATGTTTTGCAGTTCAAAATGCACGATGCAGGTGTTGATACCGCGCGTTTCTTTTTTAACACCACCTTTGGCTTGCTCGGGTTCTTTGATGTAGCAACCAAGATGGGCCTGCAGCGCAATGATGAAGACTTTGGGCAAACGCTAGGTGCATGGGGTGTGAAGAGCGGGCCTTATGTGGTGCTGCCGCTGTTAGGTCCAAGTACGGTGCGTGACACCGTGTCCTTGTACCCTGACAGTTACACCAGCGCGTATCGTCAGATTAACGATGTGCCTGTACGTAACAGCATGTTCGCACTGAATCTTGTGGATACACGCGCCAGTTTATTATCAGCTGAGCGTTTAGTCACAGGTGATAAATACCGATTTGTGCGCAATGCGTACTTACAAAATCGTGAATTTAAAGTGAAAGATGGCGATGTTGTCGACGACTTTTAGATCTTGGCTGTAGATCTCTTATCGCCATGGATGGCGTATGACTCAAGTTTCTAGTTTTCGATGGATCGCCTTGAGCGCTGCAAGCATAGACTGCTTGAATCAGTGGGATGATAAGAGTACCTTTTGCGCTTAGACATGATGAGCGATTAATACGTAATGCATTCAACCTCGCAACAGAGCCATTCAGACAGCGCATTGCAAAAACAGCAGATGACGCCCCAGCACTGCGCTGCGTTGCTCGATGATCAATTGGTTGCTAAAGCGCTGCAACAACAGATTCGTCCTGTCACACCCTGGCACGCTCAAGGCATTGTATTCGAGCATTGTGTAGTGCCTGCGCTGCATTTAACTGGTGATTCACTCGATTATTTTATGCTGCCTGATGGACGCTTGTTTCTGTACCTGGCGGATGTCTCCGGCAGTGGTACGGCTGCGGCACTGATCAGTATTTTACTTAAAGGTATTGTGCAGGAGTTTGTTGCCAGTCATCTCGATGATGCAACCGCTGCGCAGTTGACGCCAGCGGCACTGTTGATCTATTTAAATACCCGTTTACTCAGCTATGGCTCTGATCGTCATGTCACGCTGATTTGCATGATTGTGGATACCGAGCACGCTGTATTGCAGTGGAGTGTTGCGGGGCATTTACCATCGCCTATTTTATATACTCAAGGGCGCGCTCGGTTTTTAACAGGTCAGGGTCAGCCTGTGGGTTTGTTTGAGCAGGCTGTGTTTAATAACGAGCAGATGCCGTTACCTGAGGCCTTTAGTTTAAGTTTATTCTCTGATGGAGTTTTTGATGTGATGCCAGAACAACATCTGATTACGAGCGAAGCCGCTTTACCCAAGCTGATCACAACAGCTAAAGGTGACTACGCTGCTGCTGTTGAATGTTTAGGGCTGGCTAACTGCAGCAATATGCCTGATGATATCGCCATGCTGGTGCTAAGCAGGAATCTTGCATGAGT
Organism: Gammaproteobacteria bacterium; assembly: GCA_012800475.1. Taxonomy (GTDB): domain Bacteria; phylum Pseudomonadota; class Gammaproteobacteria; order Pseudomonadales; family Pseudomonadaceae; genus Denitrificimonas. The sequence continues at coordinate 698 of JAAZJF010000053.1, read as the reverse complement.
GATGGTAAAATCCAATGTGCTGAATACAATGATACTTTTGTTTTAAAGTGTGTGGGCGATGTACGCCTAACGTTTTGTTCTGCACTCAATGAAAAAATCGAAAAAATCCTTAAAGAGCATTCGCTCAAGTCCATCGTGATTGATTTAACGCAAGTGATCAGTATCGACAGTACGACTTTAGGTTTGTTGGCTAAATTATCAATTTTATCAAAGCGTAAGTTTGGCATGTTGCCAACCTTGGCCAGTACCAACCCTGATGTCAGTCGGGTGCTGGACTCCATGGGCTTCAATCAAGTCTTTAACTTAGTACACACGCTTGGCCCATGCCCTGAGTGTTTAGATGATTTGCCCGAGCAAGATCAATCTGAAGCGGTGGTGAAAGAGCGTGTGCTAGAAGCCCATCAGATCTTGATGAGCTTAAATGAGTCCAACCGTGATGAGTTTCGTGATCTGGTCAGCGCTTTAGAAAATACGCCGTCTTAATAGCCTTTAAATGTGCGTGCTACCGCACTGCAGATGTATAGACTGCAGTGCGGATACAGTTCATATTAAGTGAAGAGTTTTTCTAACTTTTCCTGATCTCTAGCAAAGGCACGAATACCTTCGGCAAGCTTTTCCGTGGCCATGGCATCTTCATTGTGTGCCCAGCGAAAATGCTGCTCATCAATCGGGCCCGGTGCTTCACCGGCGCTGGTGTC
>JAAZJF010000366.1 GCA_012800475.1 Gammaproteobacteria bacterium | reverse complement strand
CGGCGACCATCGTTTTGAAGATATTTCGCCACTGATTGAGCAGATTGCAGAGCATTTATTGGCTGCGGACTCATGCTCAGGATGAGTGCGATCACTGTATAGCAGGCGGTCTAATAGCACTGCGTACGAGCAAGTTTCAATGCGAATGCTAGTAGCTTGCTCCTCTACTGAAGCATCAAGCGCTGCATTCTTAATCTACAAACTCAAAAGCTATCTCACCTAAGTCATGTCCTTCAACGTCAAGGCTGGCACCAAAAATAGGGCACACTGAGATGCGCAGAATTGCTCCTGATGGCTCGCAATCTTGATTCACTTCATTTTCTGTTTTTTTGCGCATGATGGACAAATAGTGTGCTGTTTGTTCTGCGGATAATTGCATGTTTAATTTTTTAGTCATAAATATATTTGCTTTAAAAATGGCTGTGTACGTAGTGGGTTTAATAACAAAGTCTAAATGATGCTGTTAAGCATAAGAGGCTGGGTTGTCTACCGTTCCTGTAAACGAGGTGGCTTGAGCTTCAAGCTGAGTATAGATTTCTTTATAGGATTCTCGGGTGTAGTAATGAGCACGGCCACTCTTAACGAGACTTTGTGTTCCTGCTATGGCTGGAATGCTTAGATCAGAGTAACCAGCAGCTGTAACATCAGGAACAAATACAGGGCGTCCCATGGTGTAGCTGGCATCGACTGCATGCATTGTGCCGCCATCAATGGATGTTTCTATCGCAAAAACTGCAACAGATAAACCAGCTTGAATCCGATCGCGCTTAGCAAAAAGAGCAGGTATCAATCGAGTGCCAGGTGGGTTTTCTGAAACCCAGAGACCATCGCTGTTTAAGATTTCATCAGCAAGCTTTCGATTTCCAGCTGGCGAAATTGAGATTAAGTCTACAAGCACGGCAATGGTAGGGGCGTTAAAGTCCAATGCTGCACGGTGTGCGATAGCGTCGATACCCAGTGCCAAGCCGCTAACAATCGTAAATTCTGTTCTTGCAAACTCTGCAATGGTTTTTACCGTCAGCTTTTCACCCACGCTCGTATTTTGACGTGTTCCCACCACAGCAATAGATTTTTCGTTTTGCAGTAGGTCTATATTGCCTTTGCAAAAAAGAAAAGGCGGCGGCGAAGCAACATCGAGTAGGCGAGTGGGGTAGTTAGCATCTCCACGTAATAAAACTTGGATGCCTTGCTGTTGCCAGCCATCAAGCTTTTCAGAAAGCGGCTGCCTTGCAGAATCAAATTGACCGGCTTTTAAAAACTCAACCAACGAGGATGGCGTTCTTTTAAGAGGTAATTTGTGTTTGCGGTAGCCTGCGAGATCTTCAAGTGTTTTAAGCTGATTGGCAGCGGTGAAAATTAATAATGCGCTTATTGTTTCGTTCCCAACGCCTTTGAGTTCTTTAAGTACAAGTGCATCTAGCAAATTCATATTATTTACCCTCTATAAAAGTATGAGGAAGCGATATACTTACATGGCTTTTGAATTGTAAGTTAACAGCTGGGTGCGACATAGTATGTCGCTTTGCTGTTACTCCTCAACGTAAATCGATATGTCTAGAATTGTAGAGGGGGTATCTGTCTAGCGCTTTTAATTATTTGTGTTGAGAGGAATACAGTAACAATGTCTGAACTCAAATACTTAGCTGCCTATGCGTCCGAGTTGCAGGCGCAAGTGCGCAGCATGTTGGCGCAAGATAAGCTGGGTGCGTATTTACAGCAGCGT
>JAAZJF010000052.1 GCA_012800475.1 Gammaproteobacteria bacterium | reverse complement strand
TTACAGATCAGTGAAGACAGCGATGGTTTATTAGAGCTTCCCGCCGATGCTGTAGTGGGGCAGTGCGTACGTGAAGCGCTTAACCTTAACGATGTATGTATTGAAGTGGATCTCACGCCCAACCGTGGCGATTGCTTATCTTTGCAAGGTTTAGCCCGTGAAGTCGGTGCTTTATATAACGTACCCGTGCAGTTACCGGCGGTAACCGCTGTGGCAGCAAGCCATGAGCAAACTGTCGCAGTTGAGCTTGCTGCACCGCAAGCATGTCCACGTTATGCTGGACGTGTGATCACTGGCGTTGATTTAACGCAGAGCACACCTGCATGGATGGTTGAGCGTTTACAGCGCAGTGATATTCGCAGTATTGATCCCGTGGTGGATGTTACCAACTACGTGATGATTGAACTGGGTCAACCGTTACACGCTTTTGATCTGGCGCAGATCAAGGGCGGTATTTGCGTGCGTATGGCGCAAGACAATGAGCAGGTTACCTTGCTCGATGGCCAAAAAATCAAGCTTAAAGCCAATACCTTAGTCATTGCTGACCAGCAACGCGCATTGGCGATTGCCGGTGTGATGGGCGGTGAAGACAGCGGCGTAGAAGTGGGCAAGACTACGGATATCTTCCTCGAAAGTGCTTTCTTTGAGCCAGTGGCAATTGCCGGTAAAGCCCGCTCTTATGGTTTACATACCGATGCGTCACACCGCTTTGAGCGTGGTGTGGATTGGCAGTTACCGGCACAAGCCATTGAGCGCGCCACTGAGTTATTGCTCAGCATTGTAGGCGGTCAGGCAGGCCCTGTGGTCGTGACTGAAGATGCGCAGCATTTACCTCAAGTTGCACCTATCACCTTACGTGCTGAGCGCGTGAAGCAGATGTTTGGTTTGAGCTTAACGGATGCCGAAATTGAAGCCTTACTCACGCCGCTAGGTTTACAGCTGACCGCGCAAGGCGCTGGCGTTTGGTCTGTGGTGGTGCCTACGCATCGTTTTGATATCACCATTGAAGTGGATCTACTGGAAGAGATTGGCCGTTTATATGGCTATGACCAACTGCCCGTACGTTATCCTGCTGCGCGTTTAGCGCCGCAAGGACAGACTGAAGCACAAGCTCAGCTGCCCGTGTTGCGTCGTTTACTGGTGGCGCGCGGTTATCAAGAAGCCATTACTTATAGCTTTATTGAGCCTGAGTTGTTCACTGCTTTTCATCCAGAACTGCAGGCCTTAACTTTAGCCAATCCCATCTCTGCTGAATTGTCGGTGATGCGTGCTTCACTGTTGCCAGGCTTGCTTAAAGCTTTGCAGCACAACCTCAATCGTCAGCAAGAACGCATTCGCTTATTTGAGAGCGGTTTGAGTTTTGTTGGCCAGCTTGAAGATCTCAAGCAAGAGCGCATGCTGGCCGGTGTGATTACCGGTGCACGTATGCCTGAGTTGTGGACGCACGGCAAAGAGGCGGTAGATTTCTACGATATTAAAGCTGACGTTGAAGCGCTGTTAGGTGTTGCAGGTGATAGCCAGAGCTTTACCTTTGTGCCATGCCAGCAACATGCCTTTCATCCCGGTCAGTGCGCGCGTATTGAGCGTAATGGTCAGGCGATTGGTTTTGTCGGTACTTTGCACCCGCAGTTGGCGATTGAGTTGGATATCGATCAGCAAGTGTTGATGTTTGAAGTGGCTCTGGATGCCATGAGTGAAGGCCGCTTGCCGGCATTTACCGAGCTGTCGCGCTTCCCAGAAGTACGTCGTGACTTGGCGTTAGTGGTTAACGCTGAGATTCCTGCGCAGCAATTAATGGATGCGATGCGTGGCGCTGCGGGTGAGTTTTTAACACAAATTCGCTTGTTTGATGTATACCAAGGTAAAGGCGTCGAAGAGGGTTGCAAAAGTTTAGCCGTTGGCTTGACCTGGCAGCACCCATCGCGCACTCTTACGGATGATGAGGTCAGCGCTGCGACTCAAGCCATTTTGACCTTGTTGTCGGATCAATTTGCGGCAATTTTAAGGAAGTGAGTGTATGGGGGCTTTAACGAAAGCAGAAATGGCCGAGCACCTCTTTATGGAGATTGGCCTGAATAAGCGTGAAGCTAAAGAGTTGGTGGATACCTTCTTTGAAGAAATTCGTTTAGCCCTCGAACACAACGAACCGGTCAAGCTGTCAGGTTTTGGCAATTTTGAATTGCGCGAAAAAAGTCAGCGACCCGGGCGTAACCCTAAAACCGGTGAAGAGGTTGCCATCAGCGCGCGCCGCGTGGTGACCTTCCGTCCAGGGCAAAAATTGCGCGATCGAGTGGAAGCTTATGTTGCAACTGAGCCAAAATCCTGAGCTGCCTAATATACCCAATAAGCGCTATTTCACTATCAGTGAAGCCAGCGATTTGTGTGCGGTAAAACCCCATGTTTTACGCTATTGGGAACAAGAATTTGCACAGCTTGCCAATATCAAACGCCGTGGTAATCGACGTTATTATCAGCGTCATGATGTATTAATGATTCGCCAAATTCGTAGTTTGCTGTATGAAAAAGGCTTTACTGTCGGCG
>JAAZJF010000327.1 GCA_012800475.1 Gammaproteobacteria bacterium | reverse complement strand
TTTGCAGCAACAATGGCAAAATCTGCCCTGCCGCGCCAGCTAAGCTGAGTTCACGCGGATGTTGACTACTCACTGGCTCAGGATTGATATGCGCCACCCAAGCACCGCACCGTAAAGCTAGAGCGGGAATTTGCGCAGCAGGTTGGACCACACCTGACGTCCCTACCGACAGCAATACATCACAATGTTCTGCGGCGCTAAAAGCAGCTTGCATCTGCGCTTGCGGTAAGGCCTCACCAAACCAAACCACGCCTGGGCGAATCATCCCTTGGCAATGGCTACAGGTTGGCGGTGGCAATTTCTGCTCATAACTCAGTCGAATAAATTTATCCCGCATACCATAGCCATTGCGCCCGATAACCTTCAAACTAGCCAGCCGCCTAGCAGCTCTCTCTAGCCTGCCTGCGGTTGAATCTTTTTGTACATTTCACTGCATAGGCTACAACGTGTTTAATTCTGACGCTTTACGTGCCACATTCTTGACGATCCTGAGTGCTTTTTTACTGAGCGGCTGTGCCGGAGTAAAAAGTGTATCCGTCAGCACCAATGATTATATGTCACAGCGCCGTGGTGATATTTTAACCACGGGCGAGATGAGTTCAGCGGTCGGTGTCGCCTTACAAGTGGTCGGCATCAATGAAAAGCAATGCCGCGCCACACCTCAAGATTGCCGCACTGTGCTTGCTGACAATATTGGTTTAGATGACGAACAACGCGTGTCTGCTTTAGCCGAGCTATGGCTGCAAGAAGCCTTAGCCATGGATCAAAAAATCAATGAAGGTGTGCTGGCCGCTGATGTGCTCAATGCTTATCTAGAAAGCGCTCGTCATGCTTATGCCTATTTATTTTTAACCCAACGCTCGCCCAGTCAACGCGCGCTAGAAGACCGTCAAGCACAAGTGCGTGACTACTATAACTTTGCCGTGCAGCAAACCGTGACTCGCACCTTTAATCATCATAATCAAAACCTACTTGAGAGCATTGATGAGCAAGGACAATTCAGTGTGGCCTCTAAAGAGTGGCACATTACTGGCCAATTAAATGAAGTGCGCCTAGCTAATCATCAGCAAATTCCAGAACAGTTAATTCCAGCCTCATCTTTGACTTTTAAAGGCCTGCGCAACCAATACCGCCGCGACGGCATCGGTGCAGAATTGGTCGCGGTCACTGCCAAGCGCGTGGTCAATAAAAACAGTCGTGAAGAAGCCTTTAGTGAAACACCCTTTCCTGCAATCACCGCAGTGCTGCGTTTTCCGGGCGATACTTTAGATGAAGTACTCGACACTAATGAAGTTGAACTCCTCGGTTTTGACCCTTATCGACGCAATAGCGTCAGTTTAGCCGGTACTCAAGTGCCCTTAGCGGCCAACTTTACTTCAGGTTACGGCTTGTGGTTGGCGCGCTCAGGTTTTGCACGTCAGTCGCTACTCACCTTAGTGGGGCGTGGTGAAGTACTGGAAAAACCACGGGTGTATTTAATGCAACCCTATGACCCTAACCGCCGTGTCATTATTATGCTGCACGGTTTAGCCAGCAGCCCAGAAGCATGGATTAATGTCGCCAATGAAGTATTAGGCGATGAAACCTTACGCAAAAACTATCAAATCTGGCAGGTGTATTACCCTACCAATGCGCCATTGGCTTTTAACCAACACGCTATTCGCCAGGCTATTCAAGACACGCTGCACAACTTTGATGCACAAGGCAAAAACCGCGCCTCAAAAGACGTGGTGTTGATTGGTCATAGTATGGGTGGTGTTTTAGCGCGCTTATTGATTTCCGAATCTGGGGATAGCTTTTGGTCTCCCATTGTAGAAACCTACGGCCTTGAAGGTGAGCGTAAAGAGCAAGCGCGTAAAAAACTACAAGATTACGTGTGGTTTAAGCCCATGCCTGAAGCCAGCCGCGCAGTGTTTATTGCCGCACCGCACCGCGGTACACCTTTTGCCGAAAATCGTTTTTCACGCTGGGCCGCTGGCATTATTAAATTACCCGTGACCATGCTCGGGCGCATCACCGAAATTGCCCAGTTACTGGTTGACCCAAGTTCAGCCAGTGGTGAGGCTTTGACGCGACCCTTGAACAGTATTTCAAACCTCAGCGATCAAGATCCCTTTGTGCGTTTAGCCGCGGACTTACCCATCTCCAATCAAGTGCCCTACCATTCTATTATCGGTAATGACACGCCTGACCTGAGTCTCGAACTCTCCAGCGATGGTGTGGTGCCATATAAAAGTTCACATTTAGCGGGTGCACAATCGGAAAAAGTCATTAAATCATGGCATAGCGTCCAAGAAACACCTGAAGCTATTGTCGAAGTACGCCGTATTTTACACACCCATTTACACGATACTAACGGGCTTTCTTATGTCGACTAATTCGCGCTCAGTCTTAGATACAAGTCTTAATATTCTCTTATCTGTAGCCATCTGCTGTGCCGCGGTGTGGGGTGGTTTAGCCTTGTATTATCAACTACCTATGAGCCCACTATGGACGACGCTAGGTGTGGTGATTTGGGCCTGTGCGTCACTTTTTGCAGTGCTGCATCTGTGGCGTAAAAGCCGTTGGCAAGGGCTCTTAATTTATCTTGTTTTACATGCATTACTGCTCGTCTGGTGGAACAGCTTAACGCCCTCTAATCAGCACCAGTGGGAAGACGATGTAGCGCGCATGACATCTGGCACTATTGATGGCGATCAAGTCACGCTGTTTAATGTGCGTAACTTCGACTGGCACTCAGAAACGCAGTACACGCCGCACTGGGACACGCGTCAGTATGATTTAAGCAAGCTTAAGTCAGTGGACATGCTGACCTCGCACTGGGGCATGGAGGCTATTGCGCATGTTCTTGTATCTTTCGGCTTTGATGACGACCAGTTTGTTACTTTTTCAGTGGAAATCCGTAAAAAGAAGGGTCAACAGTTCTCCGAAGTTGCCGGTTTTTTTAAACAATATGAATTAAGCATTCTGGCCACCGATGAGCACGATGCCATCGCTGTACGCCCCAATGTGCGCGGGGAGGATACGTTTTTATACCGTATTGATATGCCAGAAAAAATTCGTCGCCAATTGTTTTTATCTTATATTGAGCAAGCCAATCAGCTCATTGAAGAGCCGCGCTTTTACAACACCGTAACGGCCAATTGCACCACTTTAGTCTTTGGCATGATGCAACATATCAGTGGTGGTTTACCGCTGGACTCACGTTTATTGCTGACCGGCTATTTACCCAGCTATGTTGCCGAGCTCGACGGTTTAACGGCGGGCTTTGATTTAGCCCAATTGCGTAGCGCAGGGCGGATCACTGAGCGCTCAAAACAGGCACAGGCCACTGAAAACTATTCAAAAATCATTCGCCAAGGCGTTCCAGGCTGGCTAGATGAAAATTGAAAAGTGGTAAAAAAATACCTTTTTTTGTGATTTTTAAGCATTATTTAGCAAGCTAAGTATATTTTTATGCGTTTTTTGCGCTGAAAAATCACCTTTTATCGAAAAAAACAAAAATAATTTAAATATTTTTTCAGGCTCTTTTTAGCTCGGATTCCTTTCCCCGTTTCGCAGCGCTATAGCTTGACGAAGCGGGAATTGCAGTTGATCAAAAAACAGTCTTTTTTACTGCCCATATAGCCATTTCTACACAAATCCGCGGTTGTTATTATTTTTTTAGCTGTCTACTCTTAAAAGGCTAAACCAATAACCACAAGGATTTATTTTGAGTTTTGCTCCCGTCAAGCTCCGTCAACCTACTGACGGTGACGGCCACTCGCTGCATCAACTGGTCGCTCGCTGCCAGCCCCTAGACACCAATTCGGTGTACTGCAATTTACTGCAGTGTACTGATTTTGCGGATACTGCTATTGCCGCGGAAAACGCCGATGGAAACCTGGTTGGTTTCATTTCCGGCTACCGCCCGCCAGCCCGCCCCGACACTCTTTTCGTGTGGCAAGTGGCTGTTGATAGCAGTATGCGTGGACAAGGTTTAGCGCTGCGTATGTTGTTAGCCCTGACTGCACGAGTTGCCGCTGCTACAGGCGTTCGGTTTATTGAAACCACTATTTCCCCAGACAACGCCGCTTCTCAGGCTTTATTTTTAAAAGCCTTTAATCAATTAGGAATCTCTCACAGCACTTCGGTGCTCTTCTCCAGTCAGCACCATTTTTCTGGTCTGCATGAAGATGAAGTGTTGTACCGAGCGGGCCCTTTGCCTCTCGATTCCAAACAATAAATATTACAGGATTAATTATGCAAGCCTTTGAAAAGAATTTTGAACAAAACGAATCAGGTGTACGAAGCTATTGCCGCTCGTTCCCAGTGATGTTTAAACAAGCACAGGGTGCTGAGTTAGTGACCACTGAAGGTAAACGCTATATCGACTTTTTAGCCGGTGCTGGCACCTTGAACTACGGTCATAACAACCCTATTTTGAAAAAAGCATTAATCGAACATATAGAAAATGATGGCTTAGCCCATGGTTTGGATATGTATTCAGAAGCGAAGGGTAAGTTTTTAGAAACCTTTAACCGCCTGATTTTAACGCCACGTAAGATGCAGGACTACCTGATCCAATTTACTGGCCCAACCGGTACTAACGCGGTTGAAGCAGCGCTGAAGTTAGCGCGCAAGGTTAAAGGCCGTAACAATATTGTCAGCTTTACCAATGGTTTCCATGGTTGCTCAATTGGTGCGCTGGCGGTCACAGGTAACCAACACCACCGTGGTGCTGCGGGTATCGCATTATCTGATGTCAGCCGTATGCCTTACGACAAGTACTTTGGCGATCAAGTCAACACCATCGCCATGATGGATAAATTACTGTCTGACCCAAGCAGTGGTTATGACAAGCCAGCTGCTGCGATTGTGGAAGTTGTCCAAGGTGAAGGCGGTCTAAATGCGGCCTCTGCTGAGTGGGTACGTAAGCTTGAGAAGCTGTGCCGCAAGCACGATATGCTGCTGATTGTTGATGATATTCAAGCAGGTTGTGGTCGTACCGGTACCTTCTTTAGCTTTGAAGAAATGGGTATCAAGCCGGACATGATTACTTTGTCTAAATCGATCAGTGGCTTCGGTCTACCCTTTGCTGTGGTGTTACTGCGCAAAGAGCTGGACGAATGGACCCCAGGTGAGCATAACGGTACGTTCCGTGGTAACAACCATGCGTTTGTCACCGCTGCTGCAGCATTAGAAGAGTTCTGGAAGGACGACAGCTTTGCTAAAAGCGTACGTGAAAAAGGCGAGATTATTGCCAAACGTATGCAAAAAATCACCAAGCGCCACAGCGAACACAATTTGTTTGTTAAAGGTCGCGGCATGATGATTGGTATCAGCTGTGCTAATGGCGATGTCGCTGCACAAATTTGTGAGCATGCCTTTGAAAACGGCTTAGTGATTGAAACCAGTGGTAACCATAGCCAGGTTGTTAAGTGCCTGTGCCCACTGACGATTACCCATGAGCAAATCAACACAGCCATGAATATTTTAGATGATGCTTTTGCTGCTGTATTACCCAGCCAAGTAGAAGTTAAAGCCTCTTAAGTCCTCGACTCAGTTGCTTGTTCTAGCCTTATTGATTAACGCTGCTGACGCTTTTAAGTCAGCAGCGCCTAACGGAGTTTTATTATGATTGTTCGCACCCTTAAAGAAGCAGAAAGCAGTGATCGTCGCGTAGTGACAAAGACCTGGGAAAGTACCCGCATGTTGTTGAAAGAAGACAATATGGGTTTTTCGTTCCACATCACCACTATCTATGCCAACACTGAAACGCATATCTGGTATCAAAACCACTTAGAGTCAGTGTATTGCATGAGCGGTAACGGCGAAATTGAAACCATCGCTGACGGTAAAATTTACAAAATCGAACCTGGCACATTGTATATTCTTGATAAGCACGATGAGCACTTACTGCGTGGTGGTTCAGAAGATATGAAGTTGGCGTGTGTGTTTAACCCACCGCTGAACGGTAAAGAAGTACATGATGAGAACGGTGTTTACCCGCTTTAATCGTCATTTGTTAGATTCAGCGTGAAAACATTAAGCGGCTCTAGTTATTCAGACGCCGCTTAATTACACTTCGAGTGTCCGTGCCACCTGCACGCTTGGTGGCGACACTCAACTGTATGAGCGACGCATTCTGCGCATAGACTCATCATTCTTGATTAACCTATTTAAACGGACGCACATTCATGCATACCGTAGAGAAAATTGGCGGCACGTCAATGAGCTGCTTTAAGGACGTTTTAGAGAATATTTTTCTAACAGAACATCCTCAACACGGCCTTTACCAACGTATTTTTGTTGTGTCAGCCTATAGCGGCATGACCAACGACTTACTCGAACATAAAAAAACTGGAGAAGCCGGTGTCTATCAGCGCTTTGCTGAAGCCAGTGGCGAAGAAGCATGGCAAGCACCGCTGGAAAAAGTACGCGAAGCGATGTTGGCAAAAAATGCTGAAATCTTCACACAAAGCTCACATGCTTTAAAGCAAGCTAACCAGTTTATTAATAGTCGCATCGATGACTGTGCTGAAGTCATGCACAGCCTGCATCAACTGTGTAATTTTGGCCATTTCCAACTGACCGAACACTTAATGAAAGTGCGTGAAATGCTGGCCTCTTTAGGTGAAGCGCACAGTGCTTTTAATACCGTATTGGCGCTGAAGCTTAAAGGCGTTAATGCACGCTTTGCAGACCTGACCGGTTGGCAAGCAGCGCAGCCCATGTCATTTAACGACATGATTACGCATCACTTTAAAGACATCGACTTCAGTAAAGAATTGGTTATTGCGCCAGGCTATACACATTGTACTGAAGGCTTGATGAACACCTTTGATCGTGGCTATACCGAAATCACTTTTGCGCAGATTGCTGCAACTACAGGTGCTAAAGAAGCCATTATCCATAAAGAGTTTCACTTAAGTACTGCTGATCCAAATTTGGTCGGTGCCGATAAAGTCGTAACCATCGGTATGACTAACTATGACGTAGCGGATCAGCTGTCGAACTTAGGTATGGAAGCGATTCACCCGCGCGCAGGTAAAACATTGCGCCGTGCAGGTGTTGAGCTACGTATTAAGAATGCTTTTGAACCTGAGCATGCGGGCACATTAATTTGCCAAGATTATGCCAGTGTTACGCCGCGCGTAGAAATCATTGCCGGTCGTAAAGATATGTTTGGTATTGAAGTGTTCGACCAAGAAATGTTGGGCGACATGAGCTATGACACCGAAATCACCAACATTATTAAACAGCTCAAGCTGTATGTGGTGAATAAGTCACGCGATGCCAACAGCATTACCTACTACTGCGCTGGTTCGCGCAAAATTATCAATCGTGCCGCGCGTATGATTGAGGAATATTATTCCAGCGCTGAAGTGACGGTCTATAACGTTGCGATTGTTTCTGCCATTGGCTCAAATATGAAAGTCAAAGGTATTCTGGCAAAAACAGCGACAGCCTTGGCCGATGCGGGTATCAGTATTCAAGCACTGCAACAAACCATTCGTCAGGTTGAAATGCAAATCGTAGTCCAAGAAAGTGACTATGACGCAGCTATTATTGCCTTACACCGCGCCTTGATTGAGCCAGAAAACTACAGTGGCGTGATCAATCCAGCCATTGTTGTTTAACGCAACGCACCCTATTCGCCCTGCGCGCTATCTTTGCACGCAGGGCGATAGCATTGCACTACATATCCAGATACATCCAGCATCTGAGCCTGAAAACAGCCGAGCTTAACGCACACTTAAGCCTGTATATCGGGCGGTAAACTTCATACAAATCACCGCAACATAAGGGTACCGACCAAAGCACTTGGAATCCTTTTTGCGCTCGCTGTGTTGCTGCGTTAAGATTGCACAACTTTTTAACGCTTTAAAGGACGTCGCAATGAACCGTGTTTTGTACCCGGGAACCTTCGACCCGATCACCCGTGGCCACAGCGATCTAATTGAACGTGCTGCGCGTCTCTTTGACCATGTGATTGTGGCCGTTGCTGCCAGCACTAAAAAAGGCCCGCTATTCAGCCTTGAACAACGAGTGGCTTTGGCTAAAGAAGTCACAGCGCATTTGCCCAATGTGGAAGTGGTCGGTTTTAATAACTTACTTGCTCATTTTGTTAAAGAAGTGGATGCCAACGTATTTATGCGCGGCTTACGTGCTGTGTCAGACTTTGAATACGAATTCCAACTGGCCAATATGAACCGTAAACTCGCACCGGATGTGGAAAGTTTATTTCTCACACCGTCGGAGAAGTATTCCTTTATTTCTTCGACTTTAGTGCGTGAAATTGCAGCTCTGGACGGTGATATTTCTGAGTTTGTGCACCCCGTTGTAGCCAACGCTTTGGCAGAACGCTTTAAAAAATGATCGACCGCATGCACTAGATCACCCAGTGCAGCACATTGACTTAGCTTGCGGCACAATCCATCTCATATGGATACATTGTGTCTTTACTGCTCTATAGGAGTTGTTCCATGTCATTAATCATTACCGATGACTGCATTAACTGTGACGTGTGTGAACCCGAGTGCCCCA
>JAAZJF010000326.1 GCA_012800475.1 Gammaproteobacteria bacterium | reverse complement strand
TCTTTAGGTAGCGTGTCAGTCCAGGTTAAGTTCAGGTCGCGTTGTAAGGTGCGCATGACGTTAGCTTTGGGGTCAATCAAGTCCGTCGCAGGCTGGCCATTAATCTGTGTTAAGCGCCCGAGTACAACAGGGTAAAGCGGTGCGCGTTGTGGGCTGATGGTGTTGAGTTGGGCGCTAAAGTCAGATTGCGCTGCGGGAAGGATATTCACCGCAAAGTGATTGGGTGCATCCTCAGGGAGTTGCGCTTGCCAATTATCCAGCAATTCGCTGCGCAGTAAAACAATCAATGCCATGGATAATAAAATTAAGGCAAAAGCCATGATTTGACCCACGCTGTTGAGTGGGTAGCGCAACATATGACCCAAGCTTAAGCGCCATGCGAGACTGCGTTTTGCCAGCCACGAACGAATGCTTTTTAGGCCAAGCAACAAGACTAAACCCAGCAGTGCAGTGGCAAGACTGCCGCCCAGTAGCAGCGCACTGGTCAGGCGCATGTCCAGTTTTAATTGCCACATCAAAAGCACCAGAGCGACCAGTACCATGCCGTAGAGCAACCAAGTTGCAGGGGCTGTGGGTATCAAATCGCGGCGCAATACGCGCAAGGGTGTAATGCGCCCTAAAGCAATCAGTGGGGGGAGGGCAAAGCCCGCGAGCATGATGATGCTGGTGCCCATGCCGGTCAGCCAAGGTTGCCAGCTGCCTGCAGGAATATCATCGGGTAATAAGTCGGCTAGCAGTTCAAATAGCACGTACTGCGTGAGCCAGCCTAACAATGAGCCCAGCACGCTGGCTATGACAGCCAACTGCAGCAATTGCATGCAGAAAATCCATACAGTATGGCGGCGTGAGAGGCCAAAGCAGCGCAATAAAGCGGCTTGATCAAAACGTTGTCGAGCAAACCGGTTGGCCGATAAGGCTACAGCCACACCGGCTAATAAAATAGCAGCTAAACTGGCCAGATTTAAATAGCTGGCGGCGCGCTCAAGGGCGCTGCTGACTTGCTGGTTGCCGTCGGCAATGCCTTCAATACGTTGGTCAGGGGTTAGGGTGTTTTGTAGTGCTGTGCGTAATGCTGCGACTGCGGGCGCATCACCACTCCAGAGTTGACGGTAGCTGGCGCGACTGCCGGGTTGTAAGACGTCAGCGGCCGCTAAATCAGCGCTGTTGATCATAGCGCGTGGGGTGAAACTGAGAATATTACCAGCGCGATCAGGTTCATACGTGAGAATGCGTGCCACACGAAACTCGGCCGACCCAATCTCGATTGAGTCGCCGATGCTCAGCGCAAGGCCTGTCATCAACTCTTGATCGAGCCAGACCTCGCCCGACTTAGGGCGTCCGCCATTGAGCTCTTGCGTTTGCGGCTGCAATCGACTGCGCAGCTCGCCGCGCAAAGGGTAATGATCATCGACAGCTTTGACGCTGGCCAGTTGTAGGTCAGTGTCTGTGGCCAGCATGCTAGCAAACTGTACAGTGCTTGAGGTGGCTAGGGCGTCATTGTGGACGGCGCTCAGTTGTGTGGCGTTGGCAGGTTGGCTGCTTGATAGCACTAAATCTGCTGCCAGAAACTCGCCGGCACTCAATTGCATTGCACCTTGTAAGCGTTCAGCAAAATGCCCAATGGTGCTGCTACTGGCGACGGCAATTAATAATGCAAAAAACAAGATGCGCAATTCAGAAGTGTGACGTTCACGTCGTAGCTGCTGGCCGGCCAGTTTAAATAAACCCAGCACAGTGAGGCGCTTCATAGAACCACCTGACGGCCTGCTTCCAGGCGCATATGCTGCTGGCAGCGCGCCGCGAGTTTTTCATCGTGCGTGACCAATACCAGTGTTGTGCCCAGTTCTTTGTTCATGGCGAATAATAAATCACTGATATTTTCACCGGTTTGACTGTCAAGATTGCCGGTGGGCTCATCGGCAAACAGCACGTCAGGCTCGGTGGCAAAAGCGCGGGCTAAAGCGACACGTTGTTGCTCACCGCCCGATAATAAATTGACTGAGTGATGTAAGCGATGCTCAAGACCAACACGAATCAATAATTCTTTGGCACGCTGCTGCGCATGGGCGTGACCGGCCAGCTCGAGGGGCAACATAACGTTTTCGAGCGCATTTAAACTATCGAGCAGTAAAAACGCTTGGAAGACAAAGCCTACGTGGGCGGCTCGTACTGCTGCGCGTTGGTCTTCATCTAAGGTGGTCAAAGCATGACCGGCTAATGTAATCTCGCCGCTGCTGGGCAAGTCGAGCCCAGCGAGCAAACCCAGTAGAGTTGATTTTCCTGAACCGGATCGGCCTATAATCGCCAGTGAGTCGCCTGAGTGTAGATCAAGCGAAACCCGATCAAGAATCGTAAGCTGGCCTTCTTTTGAAGAGACCTGTTTGCTAAGGTTCTGTGCCCGAAGAATACTTTTAGTCATGAGGGTTCCAATGCGTCAATGGATAGCAACGATAGGCTTGATAATACTGTGCAGCACAGCGCAGGTACATGCAGCCACTGTGCTGGTGGTTGGCGATAGTATCAGTGCAGCCTTCGGACTGGAAACGCAGCAAGGCTGGGTCGCGTTATTGCAGGAGCGTTTGCAGCAGCGCGATGATGCTTTTAAAGTCGTAAACGCCTCTATTAGCGGTGATACAACAGCAGGAGGCTTAGCGCGCTTTCCAGATTTATTGGCTCAGCATCAACCTGATTATGTGATTATTGAGCTGGGTGGTAATGACGGGTTACGCGGTTTATCCCTGCAGCATATGGCGATGAACCTCACCACGATGGTACAGCGTGCGCAGGACACTGAGGCACAGGTTTTGCTGTTGGGGATGCGTTTGCCGGGTAACTACGGTCGACGTTATACCGAAGGATTTTATAATGTGTATCAGGATATTGCTCAGCAGGAAGATGTGCCCTTAGTTGATTTTTTCTTAGAGGGTGTGGCGGCTGTTGAGGGCATGATGCAGGCGGATGGTGTTCACCCAACACAAGCGGCGCAAGCGCGTCTTCTTGATAATGCATGGCAAGGATTTGAGCCGCTACTGCGCTGAGGTTGTGTTGTTGCTGTGAATAATATTTGTGCTGCGCACTGTTATAGTGCGCGACTTTCGGCTAATGTAGCGCGCGATTTTAGAGGCTCTATATGGCGCGCTTAATGTGGTCCTTACATGCTTATCAGATTATTGTGCCAGACGAGCAACTGGACCTGTTCGCCTGTCAAAAAGAGCATGTGCACGCTGTTAATCGCCAGCTTGAGCTGGGCAGTCAAGCGGATCGCACCTTGTGCGGTAGTCTTTTGCCTGCGCAACCGCACTGGCAAACCTTAGAGCGTAAATTATTGCGCACTAAACATTTTTGTCCGCAGTGCCGTGAGATTATCCAAGCCCAGCGCAAGCATGCTAAGCCCGGTTGGCAAACCGCATAAGCGACGTGCTTGAGCTGCGTTTATACCGTACGATGCACCTGTGATTGAACACTTTCCCCTAGGGTTATTCTGATGTTATTAAACATGCTAGCGCTGAAAAAGATGCGTATGTACAGTGTGTGCGCGTTGTTTGTTGCACCTGTCGTGACTGCCATTGAGTTACCTCTGCCGCCTGCAGGTGAAGATGTGGTGGGTGAAGTGCAGGTGATTCAAGCTCGCTATGAGGATACTTTTGCCGACTTGGGCAAAACCCATGATTTAGGCTACTTAGAAATGGTGGCTGCCAATCCGGGTGTCGATGCTTGGTTGCCGGGTGAAGGCACTGAGATTGTTTTGCCTCAGCGTTATATTTTACCCCCTGGTCCGCGCGAGGGTGTGGTGATTAATTTAGCTGAGTACCGTCTGTATTATTACCCTAAAGATAAACCTGTGGTGTACACCTATCCTTTAGGCATCGGGCGCGAAGGCTGGGATTCACCCATTAGCAACACTTCAATTACGGTGAAAACACCCAATCCGGGTTGGACACCGCCGCAGTCTATTTTGCGTGAGCATGCTGAAGCCGGTGATCCTTTGCCGGCTTACGTACCGCCAGGCCCTGATAATCCTTTGGGGCCGTATAAGTTAACCTTAGGACTGCCGGGTTACTTGATTCATGGCTCAAATAAGAAGTTTGGTATTGGTATGCGTGTCAGTCATGGCTGTTTTCGCATGTTGAATCATAACGTTTTAGAATTGGCTGACTTAGTGCCTGTAGGCGCCAAGGTGCGCATTATTAATGAGCCCTATAAGTTTGGCTTTGCTCAAGGGCGGTTGCACCTTGAAGCGCATGAGCCGCTCAATGATGAGGGTGAAACATCCATCGTTGATAAGCACGAGGCCGTAGTGAATGAAATGCTCAAGCGCGATGATTTACAAGGATTGCAGCTTGATTGGGCACTGGTGCGCGATGTGATTGCAGGAAGCGAGGGGTTGCCTAAGGTGATTGCTGAGGCGGCAGCCGTTCAATAAGGCAGATAAATACACAATAAGCGCATTGAATTGATGAAAGCGCATAAAAGTATTTGACAAAAATTAATTTGGCCGTAGAATACGCGGCCATTGCAGGCACATAGCTCAGTTGGTTAGAGCACCACCTTGACATGGTGGGGGTCGTTGGTTCGAATCCAATTGTGCCTACCAAATTTAACAGAAGGTCGCCTCGTGCGGCCTTTTGTGTTTTTAGCAGTCAAGTTTTGGCTGTAACTTCCCAGTGAATCCGGTTGATGTGAGGCGGGGCAAACCCTTCTGCCGCAGTATGGCAGGCGAGTCTCAAAACTAATCGCTCTTACTGGCTCATCCCACCCATGTGGCCTATTGTAGGGGTCACCACTAGGCAGAGGAGGCGCCATGCCCGTAATTACTCTCCCTGACGGCAGTCAGCGTACATTCGATCATCCTGTTTCTATTCTAGATGTTGCACAATCTATCGGTGCAGGCCTGGCTAAGGCTACAGTTGCAGGGCGTGTTAATGGTCGTTTGTTGGATGCCACAGATTTAATTAGCAGCGATGCAACCCTGTCAATTATCACTCCCAAAGACCCTGAAGGCGTTGAGATTATCCGCCACTCCTGTGCGCACTTGGTGGGACATGCGGTTAAGCAGCTGTTTCCTGAAGCGAAGATGGTGATCGGTCCGGTCATTGATGAAGGCTTCTATTACGACGTTGCTATTGCTCGCCCATTTACGCCTGATGATATGCAAGCCATTGAAAAGCGCATGAATGAGCTGATCAATCAAGATTATGATGTGATCAAAAAGCTAACACCGCGAGCTGAAGTGATCGAGATTTTCACTGCGCGTGGCGAAGATTATAAATTACGTTTAATTGAAGATATGCCCGAAGAAACAGAAATGGGTCTGTATTTTCACCAAGAATACGTGGATATGTGCCGTGGACCGCACGTACCTAATACGCGTTTTCTAAAATCATTTAAATTGACTCGCTTCTCTGGTGCGTACTGGCGTGGTGATTCTAAAAATGAGCAATTGCAGCGTATTTACGGTACCGCATGGGCTGATAAGAAGCAGCTTAATGCCTATATTAAGCGCATCGAAGAAGCTGAAAAGCGTGATCACCGTAAGCTGGGTAAGCGTTTAGACTTATTCCATATGCAAGAAGAAGCGCCAGGTATGGTGTTTTGGCACCCTAATGGCTGGACCTTGTATCAAGTGCTTGAGCAGTACATGCGCAAAGTACAGCGTGAAAACGGCTATTTAGAAATCAAAACACCACAAGTCGTTGATCGTATCTTGTGGGAGAAATCTGGGCACTGGACTAACTACGCAGACAATATGTTTGTGACGGAGTCTGAGTCGCGTGACTATGCGATTAAGCCGATGAACTGTCCTTGCCATGTGCAGGTGTACAATCAAGGTTTAAAAAGCTACCGCGAGTTGCCACTGCGTCTGGCTGAGTTTGGTGCGTGCCACCGTAATGAGCCTTCAGGTGCATTACATGGTATTATGCGAGTGCGTGGTTTCACTCAAGATGATGCGCATATCTTCTGTACTGAAGAACAAATGCAAGCTGAGTCAGCGGATTTTATTCGTTTAACACAAAAAGTGTACGCCGATTTTGGTTTTGATCAGATTGAGCTGAAATTATCTACACGCCCAGAACAGCGCGTTGGATCAGATGAGCAGTGGGACTTGGCTGAAAAAGCCTTGGCTGACGCACTTGATTCAGCCGGTTTGGAATATGAACTGCAGCCGGGTGAAGGTGCTTTTTATGGTCCAAAGATTGAGTTTTCCTTACGCGACTGTTTAGGTCGTGTTTGGCAGTGTGGTACCTTGCAGCTCGACTTTAACCTGCCGGTGCGTTTAGACGCTGAATATGTCAGCGAAGATAACGATCGTAAACATCCAGTGATGTTGCACCGTGCAATTTTAGGTTCGTTTGAGCGCTTTATTGGTATTTTGATTGAGCATTATGAGGGTGCATTTCCAGCGTGGCTGGCGCCGACTCAAGCTACAATTATGAATATCAGTGAGAAACAAGGCCCTTTTGCACAGAAAGTAGAAAAAAAGTTGCTAGAAAGTGGATTTAGAGTCACAAGCGACTTGAGAAACGAGAAGATCGGCTTTAAAATCCGTGAGCATACTTTGCTCAAGGTTCCTTATTTGCTAGTTATTGGCGATAGGGAAGTTGAGACACAAACTATTGCAGTACGAACGCGCGGCGGTGAAGATCTCGGAAGTATGTCCGTTGACCAGTTCAGTGAGTTATTAAATACTGCGATTTCCCGGCGTGGTCGCCAAGATTTGGAGTGATAATTATCAAGCGAGATATGAGACAAGACAGACGAGCTGCCCCTAAGGCACCCATTAATGAGAACATCACAGCCCGCGAAGTGCGCCTGATTGG
>JAAZJF010000325.1 GCA_012800475.1 Gammaproteobacteria bacterium | reverse complement strand
TTGCAGGAGTTTTTGGACATCTATTATCAAGGTGCCAATGTCTTACAAACTGAGCAAGATTTTTATGATCTGACCTGGGCCTATTTAAAAAAATGTGAAGAACAAAATGTGATTCATGTTGAGCCCTTTTTTGATCCGCAAACCCATACCGAACGTGGCATCCCGATGGAAGTGGCCATCACCGGTATCAGTGAAGCGCTGGCGGATGCCCGCGATATGTTGGGCATTAGCAGCGGCTTGATCTTAAGCTTTTTACGCCACTTATCAGAAGAGGATGCGTTTGCCACCTTGCAGCAAGCCATGCCTTTTCGCGACCTATTCTTTGCTGTTGGTTTAGACAGCTCGGAGATGGGGCATCCACCGAGTAAATTCACCCAAGTCTTTGCTAAGGCTCGCGCTGAAGGTTTACTCGCGGTTGCCCATGCCGGCGAAGAAGGTCCACCAGAATATGTGTGGCAAGCTTTGGATTTACTTAAAGTCAGCCGTATCGATCACGGTGTGCGAGCTTGGGAAGACCCACGCTTAGTCGCGCGTTTAATTGAAGAGCAAATCCCGCTCACGGTCTGCCCGTTGTCCAACACCAAGTTGCGCGTGTATCAGGATATGAGTGACCATCCTATTTTAGAGATGCTGGAACAGGGTGTGATGGTGACAGTGAACTCAGACGATCCAGCTTACTTTGGCGGTTATCTCACGGAGAATTTTCAGGCTCTGCACACAGGCTTAGGCATGACTCAGCAACAAGCTCAACGCTTGGCTGACAACAGCTTAAAAGCACGTTTAGCGCCCTGATCACATAATCATGCCACAGACTCAACGACACCTACGCAACTGGGTCGCCAGCGGTGATCTGAGCGCCGAGCAACTGCAGCAGGCTTTAGCCTTAACTCACACCACGCCGCCCGCAGGGGCAACGTTGCGTTTTCTCAGTTGTGTGGTGCTGGCCTTGGCAGTCGCTATGCTGTGCAGTGGGGTGATTTTTTTCTTCGCTTACAACTGGGATGCGCTCACACGTTGGCATAAGTTTGCCCTTGCACAAGGTGCTCTCTTGCTTGCGCTGGCCCCTCTTATACGCTTTAACCTGCCCCATGCCGTGGCGCAAGCCAGCTTATTTGCCGCCAGTTTACTGGTGGGTGCATTGCTGGCTTTAGTTGGACAAACCTACCAAAGTGGCGCAGATACCTATCAGCTGTTTGCACTTTGGGCGGCGTTGATTTTACCTTGGGTCATGATTGCGCGTATGCCAGCGCTTTGGCTGCTATTACTGGTGCTGCTGAACCTGTGCGTGGCCTTGTTGCTCAGTGATTTTTTGCTGCAACCTTGGATGCTGTGGCTCGATAACCCCACGATGCTTTTATTTCTGCTCAACGCCAGTGCGGCAGCGCTCTGGCTCTATGTCACCCGCCACACAGCAGCTTCTCGCACCTTGAACTGGGCGCAGCGCAGCATCAATTTATACAGCCTTATGTTGATCACGTTAATGGCCATGGGGCAAATCATGCGAGGCCTGGACTCTGATCTGCTGACCTTAATAACTTGGGTGCTATTCGTGAGTGCGTGGTGGTATCTCTACCGCGTACGGCACTTGGATTTAGTGATGCTATCGGCTTTGATCATGGCGTGCATTGTCCTGAGCGTCGGTCTGATTGCGCAGATTCCCGAACATTATCTGGGCTTGGAAGGCTTGTTTTTACTGATGGCCGTGAGCGTGATGGGCTTATCCAGTGCGGGCTCGATGTGGCTTAAACGCCTTAAACACACCAGCCAAAAGAACGCAGCAGACACACAAGGTGCTAAACATGAGTGATCCACAGGCACTATGGCAGCAATTGCTCGATGCCGGCGTGGTGACCTCACCGATGCCAGCGAGCACAGTTGAGCCGCCTGCATTGTTTATGCGTCTTTTACTTGGCGCTTCAGGCTGGTTTGCGGCACTGTTTTTTGCCTTATTTATTGCCACAGTGTTTGTTGGTTTTTTAATCGATGCAAGCCAAGTGTGGGGCTTAGGCTTGGGCTTATGTGCACTCAGCTTGGTACTCAGTCGCAGACGTCACAGCGGTGTATTTATGCAGCAATTTATTTTTGCTTGCAGCTTAGCTGGGCAAGGTTTAATTATTTTTAGCATCGCGGTGAATATGCACAGCTCGCAGCTGGGCGCACTGCTGATTATCGCGCTGCAAGTGCTGTTATTTATCGGCACCGGTATCAGCAATCAACGCAGCGCCTCAACGTTTATCGCCTGCTGCGCTCTACTCTGGCTGTTAGGCGAACAGGCTTGGCTTTACGCTGTACCTATTTTCAGTCTCGGCGCATTAGGACTCTGGCTCTATCGCAGCCGCTTACCGGCGTACGCAGACTCTGTGCAACCGGCTGTCACTGGGTTGACCTTAGCGCTGTGGCTTAGCATCGCTTTAACCTTAATCACCCATAGCACCGAAAGTTTCTGGGGCTATGACATACCCAATAGCTGGTTGACACACTTATGGATCACGGCCCTCTTGAGCAGCGCCATCTGTTTAGCTTTAGCTTGGCCGCTGATTCAGCACACAGTCGCGGATGGACCGTTGCGCAGGCTAGCCATTTGCGTAGGTGTTGGCATTGCCCTGCTCAACCTAAAGATGCCAGGCCTCGCACCCCTCATATTACTGTTCAGCATTGGCGTGGCACAGGCGCATCGCGGTTTAATCTGGCTCAATCTCTGCTGTTTAATCGCTTATCTACTGCTTTATTATTACAGTTTAAATGACACGCTACTCTACAAATCCATCGTGTTATGCATCAGCGCAAGCGTACTTTTAATCCTGTATGGCATCTTAAATCATTATGCACAACGGCCAACTCTGGAGCAGCAGCATGATGCGTAAATGGCTGATTGCACTCAGCACGCTGCTGATACTGGGCGTGGTCAATAGCGGGATTTGGTCGTCTGAAAAACTATTGCAAGACGGAGAACCCGTGCTGCTGGAGTTGGCACCTTTAGATCCACGTTCACTGATGCAAGGTGATTATATGGCGCTGCGTTTTGCCATGACCGATGCCATCAAAGCGCACCATGACACTACCACACCGCTCAGTAACGGCATGGCCATTGTTGAGCTGGATGCACAACGACGGGCAAGCTTTGTGGCGCTTGATCAGCAGCAACCGCTGACCAACAATCAATTACGCCTGCAGTTTCGTTTACGTCAGGGCCAAGTGAAGTTCGCGACTAATGCCTTCTTTTTTCAAGAAGGTACTGGCGATGTCTACGCCCAAGCACGTTATGGTTTATTTCGCGTGAATCAGCAAGGGCAGATGCTGCTCACGCACTTAGTGGATGCTCAACTGCAACCCTTGGGGCAAGCCAAGCAGTTGCAGCCTAACACTCAAGAATAAACGACAGATTACAGCGGCTTGGCGCCCATCAACGCACTGATAGCCAACAACAGCACCAGCACAAATACAGCCCACAACAGCGCTAAGCCTTGGTCACGGCCACTGGCATTTTTCTGACTGGCCAGCAGCAGCTGCCAGCGGCTGAGATTGCTGTACAAAAAACCACCAAAGATAAAAATCAAAGGCAACAGAGCAATACTGATCATCAACCATTTTTGATTCAGCGGCCAACCTGCCGCATGCGTCATCCACCAACCTGTCATGCCTAGACTCAAGGTCAAGACGGCAAAAACAGGCAAACTGATCACGCGTGTGCGGTGCAGTTTCTGCGCCAACACCGCAGGCTCTTTACCTTTGGCACGCCACACAATCAAGATATGTACCAGCACGCCCAGCAGTAACAAAACCGCCGGCACACTGTGCGCCATGCGTAACGCTAAATAATTCTCCAATCTGTAGCACTCCTCAAACCTATTGATCACTCAAGCATCAAGCTGTTTATCAGCCTAAAAGTGCTTACCCTAGCCTAAAAACAATTGGTAGGCCGGATTTTCAGTTTCATCCCAATACGGGTAGCCAATTTTATCTAAGGCAGCGGCCAGCATCTGCTGTTCCTCTTTGGGTACTTGCAGTGCAGCTAACACACGACCATCGGCCGCACCGTGATTGCGATAATGGAACATGGAAATATTCCAGCGACCTCCCAGCTTATTTAAAAAGTTAAATAAGGCGCCGGGGCGCTCAGGGAATTCAAAACGAAAAACTCGTTCACTGGTTACCGCATCGGCGTGGCCACCGACCATATGACGAATATGCAGCTTAGCCAGCTCGTTTTCTGTGAGGTCCAGCACTGGGAAACCCTGCTCACGCAAGTGTTCAACCAAAGCGGCGCGCGGATCTAAATCAGGGTGTGTTTGCACACCGACAAAAATATGGGCCGTGCCATCAGTGTGGTAGCGGTAATTAAACTCGGTAATTTGACGTTTACCGACCGCTTCACAGAAGCGTTTAAAACTGCCCGGCTGCTCCGGAATAGTCACGGCAATAATCGCTTCGCGCTGCTCACCCAGTTCGGCCCGCTCCGCCACATGGCGTAAGCGGTCAAAGTTCACATTAGCGCCCGAATCAATGGCAACTAGGTTTTCACCCTTCAACTGGGTGCGCTCAACATACTTTTTAATCCCTGCTACAGCCAATGCACCTGCTGGTTCAGTGATGGAGCGGGTATCGTCATAAATATCTTTCATCGCCGCACAGATTTCATCGGTGCTGACGGTAATCACTTCATCCACATGGTCACGGCAAATCTCAAAGGTGTATTGACCGATTTGCGTTACCGCCACACCATCGGCAAACAGACCGACTTGCGGTAACACCACACGCTCGCCAGCCGCCATCGCTTGTTGTAAGCAATTGGAATCAACGGGCTCAACACCAATGATTTTCACCTCAGGGCGCACATACTTAATGTAGGCAGCCACACCCGCGATCATGCCACCACCACCGCAAGGGACAAACACGGCATGCAATGGACCTTGATGCTGACGCAAGATTTCCATCGCCACAGTACCTTGACCGGCAATCACATCAGGGTCGTCATAGGGGTGGATATACACCAAGCCCTTTTCTTCCACCAACTTCAGTGAATGAGCTAAGGCTTCCGGGAACGCATCACCATGCAACACCACACGAGCACCGCGCGAGCGCACAGCTTTCACTTTAATTTCGGGTGTGGTTTTAGGCATCACAATAGTGGCTTTAATACCTAAAAACTTTGCCGCTAAAGCCACGCCTTGCGCATGGTTACCGGCCGAGGCTGTGACCACGCCGCAGGCACGTTCTTCAGGACTGAGTTGCACAATTTTATTGTAGGCGCCACGAATTTTAAATGAGAATACCGGCTGCAAGTCCTCACGCTTGAGCAAAATATGATTGCCTAAACGCTCGGATAATTGAGGGGCGATTTGCAGCGGGGTTTCTTGTGCCACGTCATAGACACGGGCGTTTAAGATTTTCTTCACATAATGTTCAAGCATGGCAGGTCCACTAATCTGTACGGCAAAGCCAAACAGTCTACTCCACCGATCACAACTCAACCACATGCATGCTGCACAAGTCGCTATAATCAGTCCATATTCCTTATTGACCGGAGCCTACCGTGAATCAAGATCAACTGAAGCAAGCTGTCGCCCAAGCAGCCATTGACTATATCCTGCCGCACCTCGAGCCTCGCAGCATCATCGGCGTGGGTACAGGCTCCACCGCAAACTTCTTTATTGACCTACTGGCTGAGCATAAATACGACTTTGCCGGTGCTGTCGCCAGCTCTGAAGCGACCGCTGATCGTTTAAAGCAGCATGGCATTAGCGTGCACGACTTAAACTCGGTGCAAGAACTTGAGTTTTACGTGGACGGCGCTGATGAGTGCAATAAGTACCTTGAACTGATTAAAGGCGGCGGCGCAGCTTTGACGCGCGAAAAAATTGTCGCTGCAGTGGCCAAAACCTTTATCTGCATTGCCGATGACAGCAAAAAAGTCAGCACCCTCGGTGAGTTTCCTTTACCAGTTGAAGTGATCCCAATGGCACGCAGCTATGTTGCTCGTGAGCTGCTAAAGCTCGGCGGCGATCCGGTCTATCGCACCGGTGTGGTGACGGATAACGGCAACGTGATCTTGGATGTGCATAACCTGCAAATTACAGACCCACGTGGCCTTGAAGAACAAATCAACAGCCTAGTGGGCGTGGTGTGCAGCGGTTTATTTGCGCAACGTCCAGCTGACGTTTTATTTTTAGGCAGCCGTAACGGCGTAGAAAAACTGCTGCGCACGCCTTAACTCAGACATATCACAACAGCCTGTGCCCTACCGAAAATACTCAGTAGGGCATGGACTGCTGATTTGCAGCATTAACACAGCTGAGCCGTATGCACATGCGCGGCCAGAGCACAGCAAGTAGATATCGATCCTTAGCTGGCCCAAAACTTCATCAGCGCCTCAAACGACATCACCACCCCCACACTGGTCACCACCACTGTTAAAGCACCTAATACCAACAGCCAATTCGGGTGACGGTATTCACTACCGACAATACTCACACGCTTCGCCGCAATCAGCATGCAGGCTAAAGCAATAGGTAAGACAAAGGCATTGAGTGCGCCCGCTATCACAAGAATTTTGACCGGCTGCCCCAATAAGCAATACACAGCAGTGGAAAACGCAATAAAACCCACCACAATATATTTTTGTTGGCGAGCAATCCACGGGTGCCACGACTGCGTAAAGCTGACACTGGTGTAGGCACAACCAATCACTGAAGAAGTCGATGCCGCTAACAACACCAAACCAAAAACTTTATAGCCAATCATGCCTAAAGAACTGGAAAACACGGCCGCTGCTGGGTTGTTCGGATCCAGTTCAATACCCTGACTGACCACGCCTAAACCAGCGCTGCGGGGCAAACGTTGTGTGCTACCTATGCAAAAATTCGCCAGCAATGCTTGATTGAGTCCTTGCAAAACATTAATTGCGACCCCGAACAGTTGCAGCGAGTGGCCAGCTTACTGCGTACTTTATCCGGCGTGTATGACCAAGCCGCGCGCTCCGCAACCTCACTTTAAGCCGGTGATGTGCTGCAATATTATGGGATGGTGTGAGTTCAAGGTATCCAGCCTGGATTAGGGCTCTTGAGCCACTTTTTTAAACACATAAAAAAGATTGGGCTCACTGACGATATAAATCGTACCTTGCTCATCCATCGCTACACCTTCGGCTTGTTTAATACTGCGAGCCAAACCATTAAAACCCATCGCTAGGCTCATAAAGCTCACTGGATTACCTTGCGTATCGAGCTCAAGCAACATGCGCGATTCATCCGATAACACCAGCACATGGCCCGTGCGATGATCAATGGCCAAGGAGGAAAAATCACGCATAAAGATCTGCTTTGAGGGCAGCTCCTCTAATGTATGAATCGGCACGTGTGTCTCATCGGCGATTTCTGGGAAAGGTAGGCTAAATAAGCCAAAGGGGCTGCGCTCTTTCGCCAGCAACATCCGCTGATTGCGTGCATCCCAGGCGATGCCTTCGGCGCCTTTATTGCCACCGGACATCGCTGCTAAACTGATTCTTGGCAGTGTATTGCCATCAATATAAACGGCGTCGAGCGGTAAATAAAACGCAGTCAAAGTGGCTTCGCGCTCATCAATAATGACGATACGTCCATCACTGAGCACTTCCACACCTTCCGGATCAGAAAAACCGCGCAGTTCAACTTCACGCAATACTTCACCGGTTAAAGACAACTCAACCAACTTAGGGATTCTGCCCGTCACCGTAAACAGCGTGTTGCTTAATGGGCTCCAACTTAAGCCGGACGTTTCAGCATCCGCCAGTCCAGCCAAAGGCTTGGCTTCAATCACCGCACGGTAACCAGGCAGCCAAATGCTGTCCGTTTGCTGCTGGGCAGAGGTGTTATATTCGGTCCATAAAAACAGTAAACGATCATCCCAGTGCAAGTAATGCAGCACAACAAATACGACACTGCAGGCGCAGGCCAATAACCATAGCTTGGGACGGGCCAACACCATTTTTAATCGACTCACGCTCTGATCCTTACTGACTTAAAAAACACATGGGCGCCTATCCAGATCAAACCTATGCGCACCCAGTGTATAAAGCGCACTATTCTACTGTGAAAAGCAGATCTACGCCCCTGACAATCGTTATACTCTGTGCATTGTTTTTGGAGAGTTCCATGTCACTACCTACCTTACGCTTAAAATCCAACGCTGATCGTCGCTTACGCAGTGGCCATTTATGGATCTATAGCAATGAAGTTGATACCAAACTGTCGCCCCTTAATGCCTTTAAAGTGGGTGACCAAGCCCTGATTGAAAGCGCCTCAGGCAAACCCTTAGGTATCGCCGTACTGAGTCCGCAAACCTTAGTGTGCGCACGCCTCGTGTCACGCGACATTGAGCACCGCCTGGATAAATCCCTGCTGGTGCACCGCCTGAATATTGCGTTGTCATTGCGTGAACGCCTCTTTAGCACACCCTTTTATCGCTTAGTGCATGGTGAAGGCGATCTATTACCGGGTCTGGAAATCGATCGTTTTGGCGATATTGTCGTTGTACAAATCACTGCAGCCTGTATGGAGCCTCACAAAGATATTATTTTGGAAGCTTTGCTGCAGGTCTGCAAACCCACCGGCGTACTCTGGCGTAATGATGCCAATACCCGTGACGCTGAAGGTTTAGAGCGTTATCTGGAAGTGGCCTTTGGTGAAGTGCCTGAGTGGGTGCAATTGCTGGAGAATGATCTGGTATATAACGCACCACTGCTGCAGAAAAAAGCCTTGGGCTGGCATTACGACCAACGTTTTAACCGTTTACAAGCTGCGGTGTATTGCACTGATAAGCGCGTCTTGTCGGTGTACAGCGATGTGGGCAGTTGGGCCATTCCTGCGGCATTAGCCGGCGCTACGGAAGTACTCTGCGCTGACGCATCGGCGCAAGCCTTGGACGCCTTAGAGCAAAACGCCCAGCTCAATGATATTGGTGAAACCCTGCTCTGCGCCGAAGGCGATGTATTGGAAACTTTGCAGGCACTCAAAAGCGATGAAGAGCGCTTTGATGTGATCATTGTTGATCCGCCCGCCTTTATTAAGCGCAAAAAGGATCAAAAATCGGGTGAAGCCGGCTATCGTAAGCTGTATGAGCACTGCATTCGTTTATTAAGCCGTGATGGTATTTTAATCTGCTCATCGCGCTCACCTTTTTACAGTGAAGACAGTATGCACAGCACGCTCTTAGCCAGCGCGCGTCACTTAGACCGCAATATTCAGATTCTTGAACACAGCGGACAAAGTGCCGATCACCCCATGCACCCAGCGATTGCTGAAACACGTCATTTGAAATATACCGTGTGCCGTATTTTGCCCAACAGCTAAGCAAAACCACGCTGCCCTTTGCTCACCTGCACAGGGCAGCGTAGAATAAAATCATGTTCGTCATTACCCTCGGCGAGCGTACATATGCTTTGCCGATCGCACGGTTATCCCGCAGCAACAGTTGCAGATGCACTTATCGCCCTTATTTTATTTTTGCAGGAAGTTCTCATGCCTGATTATCGTTCGAAAACCTCAACCTTCGGCCGCAATATGGCGGGTGCCCGTGCACTATGGCGTGCAACCGGTATGACCGACGCAGATTTCCATAAGCCAATTATTGCTGTCGCCAACTCCTTTACCCAATTTGTTCCAGGTCACGTGCACCTGAAAGATATGGGTCAGTTGGTAGCGCGTGAAATTGAGCGTGCCGGCGGCGTGGCTAAAGAATTCAACACCATTGCGGTCGATGACGGTATCGCTATGGGTCACGATGGCATGCTGTATTCACTGCCAAGCCGTGAAATTATTGCTGACTCAGTGGAATATATGGCCAACGCCCACTGCGCCGATGCTTTGGTATGTATTTCCAACTGCGACAAAATCACCCCCGGTATGCTGATGGCGGCATTGCGCCTGAATATTCCAGTGATTTTTGTTTCGGGCGGCCCAATGGAAGCGGGTAAAACTAAGCTAGCAAGCCACGGTCTCGACTTA
>JAAZJF010000324.1 GCA_012800475.1 Gammaproteobacteria bacterium | reverse complement strand
TAGCGATTGTGTACACTTACATTTTTGGTAGAGTGCACTCAAATAACATTTTTTAAGAAGAGGCAAGGAATTATTATGATCCGTAAACTAGCTGTAGCAACAGTACTGACTGCTTTGGCTGTGCCTGCATTTGCTGACGATTGTGCAGTCACAATCGAAGGTACAGACCAAATGACTTTTAACCTAAAAAATATTGACGTGAAGAAAAGCTGTGAAGCTTTCACAGTGACCCTCAAGCACGTTGGTACATTACCAGCGGCAGCAATGGGCCATAACTGGGTTTTATCGAAATCTGATGATTACCAGCCTGTTGCACAAGAAGGCGCAGCACTGGGCTTAGATAAAAGCTACGTTAACGATGCTGATGAGCGTGTCATTGCGCACACTTCAGTTGTTGGTGGCGGTGAAGAAACCAGCGTAACTTTTGATGTGAGTAAGCTTGAAGAAGGTCAGGATTACACCTACTTCTGCTCGTTCCCAGGCCACTTTGCATTGATGAATGGTTCACTTAAATTAGTGGACTAAACATTCAGAGCAGTCTGAAGTGAACATAAAAACCCGAGTTTAGGCTCGGGTTTTTTATTGTAAAACTGCGCAAGACTATTCCCTTTAAAACAGCATGCCTTAAAGTCAGCACAACCGCCTAAGAGGACAAAAACCACATTATTACTGAAAAAATCACAATACCGCCTGATGTCTGCGCTACAGTGTAAACCTCATTGTTTACCCCGCTTTCCGGAGGCACTATGCAACTAAACGATCCTACGCTCTTACGTCAACAAGCGTGTATCGGTGGGCACTGGTGCGCAGCTGATTCCATGCAAACCATTACTGTGCACAACCCCGCTAATGCTGAAATCTTAGGCACAGTGCCTAAGATGGGCGCTACAGAAACTCAGCGGGCGATTCAAGCTGCACATCACGCTCTACCCGATTGGCG
Organism: Gammaproteobacteria bacterium; assembly: GCA_012800475.1. Taxonomy (GTDB): domain Bacteria; phylum Pseudomonadota; class Gammaproteobacteria; order Pseudomonadales; family Pseudomonadaceae; genus Denitrificimonas. The sequence continues at coordinate 1,106 of JAAZJF010000324.1, read as the reverse complement.
TAGTAAAACCGCAGCGCAGCGCGGACTGATTCTGCGGCGCTGGTTTGAATTGATGTTGGAGCATCAGGATGATCTAGCTCTGCTAATGACGCTTGAGCAAGGCAAGCCCTTAGCCGAAGCACGGGGTGAAATTACCTACGCAGCATCCTTCCTAGAATGGTTTGCCGAAGAAGGTAAGCGCGCTTATGGCGATACCATTCCCAGCCCAGTGAGCAGCTCACGCTTAATGGTGATCAAGCAACCTGTGGGTGTGTGCGCTGCGATTACCCCATGGAATTTCCCTGCTGCAATGATCACGCGTAAAGCCGGCGCAGCTTTAGCGGCTGGTTGCACCATGGGAATTAAACCTGCATCCGCCACTCCTTTTAGTGCATTAGCACTAATGGTCCTGGCGCAACGCGCGGGTGTACCGGATGGCGTGTTGTCAGTAGTCACAGGCAGCGCCAGCGCAATTGGTGCAGAACTGACCAGCAACCCCTTAGTGCGCAAGCTGTCCTTTACCGGCTCAACCGATGTGGGGCGCACACTTCTTAAGCAATGTGCTGAGGATATTAAAAAAGTCTCTTTAGAGCTCGGTGGCAATGCACCCTTTATTGTGTTTGCTGATGCTGATATTGAGGCGGCTATCAGCGGTGCTATCGCTGCTAAATTTAGAAATGCTGGGCAAACCTGCGTCTGTGTGAATCGCTTTTATGTGCACGACTCAGTTTATGATGCCTTTGCGCAAGGCTTAACAGCCGCAGTGCAAACATTAGAGATCGGTGACGGACGCAAGGACGGTGTCACTATTGGCCCCTTGATTGATGCAGCAGCCGTAGAAAAGGCCCAAGCTCATATTGCCGATGCCGTGCAACTGGGTGCACACCTGCAATGCGGTGGCACAGTGCTTGAAGGTACATTTTTACAGCCCGCTGTCTTAACTAATGTGCCGCATCAGGCATTATTAGCCCGTGAAGAAACCTTTGGTCCGGTAGCGGCCTTGATGCGTTTTAGCGATGAGCAACAGGCCATCGAGCTGGCTAATGATACGGAATTTGGCTTAGCTGCTTATTTTTATAGCCGTGATATCGGGCGCTGCATGCGTGTCTCTGAAGCTTTAGAATACG
>JAAZJF010000323.1 GCA_012800475.1 Gammaproteobacteria bacterium | reverse complement strand
GCTGTGGTCTTGCATGAGTTAAGCCAAGGTTTTGATGGCAAGGTGCTGTTTGATAACCTCAACTTGCAAGTTGAAGCTGAAGAGCGTGTCGCTATTATTGGCCCCAATGGTATTGGTAAAACAACCTTGCTGCGTACGTTAATGGGCGAGCTTGAGCCCATGAGCGGTTATGCCAAGTGGACTGACAGTGCTGATATTGGTTATTTCGCTCAAGATCACGCCGATGACTTTGCTGATGATATGAATCTGTTTGACTGGATGAGTCGTTGGACCACTGAAGGCGAACAAATGGTGCGCGGCACTTTAGGCCGTATGTTGTTCTCCGGTGATGACATTGAAAAATCAGTCAAAGTTATTTCTGGTGGTGAACAAGGTCGCATGCTGTTCGGTAAGCTTATCCTGCAAAAGCCCAACGTGTTGCTGATGGATGAGCCGACCAACCACTTGGATATGGAATCCATTGAAGCCTTAAACTTGGCGCTGGAAAACTACCCCGGCACCTTGGTTTTTGTCAGTCATGACCGTGAGTTTGTTTCATCCTTGGCCACGCGCATTATTGAGCTGACCGAGCACGGTATCAATGATTTCCACGGTACATATGACGACTACTTGCGTAGCCAAGGCGTCGTCGTTTAGCAATACTCTGTGGGCCACTTAGTCACGAAAAAACACATGGACTAAGTGGTAACCAAACTGTGATTTAACTGGCCCGTGAATCATGCGCACGGGCTTTTTAAAGATCACATTATCAATAGATTTAACCAACTGGCCTGGGCGTACTTCGCCTAAATCACCGCCTTTTTTGCCGGACGGGCAGGTTGAGTATTTACGTGCGAGCTTATCAAAGGCATCGCCTTTATCCAGACGCGCTTTAATCGCCTCAGCTTCTTCTTTCGTTTTGACTAAAATATGACGCGCCATTGCCTTGGCCATTGTGATCGCCTTCAGTGTGAATACAGCCTGTAGTTTAACCCATTTTGCATCCGTACATGAGCGCAGGACACTGCAGCTTAGGAAAAGTGCTGCGCAACAGCATGATAAAAAGAGCAAGCCTAAGCGTATTAAATCCTGTGTTTTGTGGTTATGCTGTGAGCATCAATGGTAAACATGGAGAGCAATCTGATGACTGTTACAGTACGTATGACCAATTTGTTTTTGCAACTGGGTTTGGATGCCACACCTGAAGGTGTCGCCAAGTTTATTGGCACTCATCACTTACCCGATGATGTGAATGTGCTGGATGCTGAGTTTTGGAATGAAGGGCAGCGTCAATTACTAAAAGAACTGCTGTGCTCTGATGGTGAGTGGGCATTAGTGGTTGATCAGCTCAATGAAGCGTTGCGCACACCTCAAAACTAGATTGAGCCGCGCACCCTGTGATTGTCTTGCGGGTGCAATGCCTGCAAGACAAGTCTATTCATCACTACTTATGAGTGAGCTTGAGCCGGTTTGGCTTAAGGTTGCGGTATGTGCTGCGCCGTGGGTAGCAGTTGTAACTCAGTGCTGTGGCCCATAAATAATGCTTCGTTGTGTTCGGCCGCTGCACGAATATAGTCCCAAATCACGCGAATACGTTTGAGTTTGCGAAAATCTTCATGGCAAGAAATCCAAAAACTATTGGTCACGCGCACTTCATCGGGTAGCACCGCCTGCAAGCGTGGGTCTTGATCGGCAATAAAGCAGGGCAAAATGGCTAGGTGCTGGCCTTGTAAGCACGCGAAATACTGCGATATAGCGCCGGTTGTGCAAAAGGGTGTTTTAGCCTGATGGATAAATTGATCCAAATAATGCAGGCGATTACTGAAAGTGAGATCGGCCACATAGTTAATAAACGAGTGTTGTGCTAAGTCGTTGACGCAGCGAATGGGTTGATGCTGGGCTAAGTACTCTGCTGTTGCGTAGAGTTGCAGTCGGTAGTCACATAATTTTGTGCTGACAAAGGGTCCACGCGTGGGGCGCTCTAAAGTAATACCGATATCCGCCTCACGCTTGGTGAGGTTGACGAAATGCGGTACGGCTAATAAATCAATGGAGATGGCTGAGTACTGTTTTTGAAAGTGTGTGAGTTGCGGTGCTAGAAATAATCCGCCAAAGCCCTCGGTGCAACCAATGCGCACCTTACCCGACAGGGCGACATCCGTTCCGGTGATTTCTTCACAGGCATTTTGCATCAGAGCTTCAATGGCTTGAATGCTTTCACGCAACGCCACACCTTCGCTGGTGAGGTTAAACCCTGTATTGCGTGACTTCTCAAACAATAATGTACCCAAAGCGCCTTCCAAGCTGGCAATGCGCCGTGACACCGTCGTGTAGTCCACACCCAGGCGTTTTGCCGCGCTGGTCACACGACCGCAGCGTGCTACTTCAAGGAAAAACTTTAAATCATTCCAATTCAGTGTGCGTAATAGGTTGATGTATTTTTGCATATCGAGTCTGCTTTTTTGTGTGTGTTTATCCTAGGGCAAGCTACATATACTCGAGTTGAGTG
>JAAZJF010000322.1 GCA_012800475.1 Gammaproteobacteria bacterium | reverse complement strand
TTTATGGGGAGCTATAGATGACTGAGCGCGTAATGACGGCGAAAGATGACGTGGTAGTTGAGCAGCGTGAGCGTTGCTTTCAAGGATTTTATCGCTTAGATCGTGTGCATTTAAAACACCGCTTATTTGCCGGCCATATGGGGCCGACCATCAGTCGTGAGTTGTTTGTGCGGCCTGATGCGGTGTGCGTGTTGCCCTATGATCCGCACACGGATTCTGTGGTGTTGATTGAACAGTTTCGTGTCGGCGCATTAGATAAAAGCCCTGAGCCTTGGTTATTGGAAATTGTGGCTGGGCTGATTGATACCGACGAACAGCCAGAAGACGTCGCCCGGCGTGAAGCGCGTGAAGAAGCTGATTTAGAGTTGCATGAACTGTTACCCGTGATGACTTATTACCCGTCGCCTGGCGGATCGGATGAGCGTGTATATCTGTATGTCGGCCGTTGTTCTACGGTAGGTGTGGGTGGTGTATTTGGTTTGGCCGAAGAGGGCGAAGATATTCGTGCGCATGTTTGGCCGCTGGCCGATGCACTGAAGGCTGTGCAGGATGGGCGTATTGATAATGCCGCCAGTATTATTGCTCTGCAGTGGTTAGCACTTAATAAAGCACAGGTGAAAGCGGATTGGTTGAGGCTTTAAGTTACTGTTGGCTACGTCATGAAGGCGCAGCCAACAGATTCAGTGGCTTATAAACCGGGTAAACGCTTACGGATTTGACTGATGAGGTTGTCCAAAGTGGCAGCGTCATGGGTGTCGACACGGTAGCTTTGTGCAATCTCGGTCGCGTCAAGAGGTTCTAAGTGTTTACGTTGCGCCAGAATCACGTCAGCGGTTGCATCGGAAGGGTCTAAGCCTTCTGCTTGACGTTGTTTGAGCCAAGTGGCGACCACTTCGTCAGGTGCTTGGCAGTCTAGAATCAGAAAAGGTGTGCCGGTGCTTTCAGCGATTTTCCAAGCATCATGGCGCTGATCCGTTTTTAGATAGGTCGCGTCAATCACTACGGGAAAGCCTGCTTGCAGAGCATCCGTCGCTAAGGCATGTAAACGCTGATAAGTCGCTGCGCTGGCATTGGGATTATAAATACCGCCACCTAAGGTGTTCTGCTGCTCGCTGTCTTGCTCGCCAAATAAGCGTTTGCGCTCAAAGTCTGAACGAAAACGTAATGCACCCAAGGCTTCGACTAAGCGCATCGCTACTGAGCTTTTGCCCACCGCAGAAATACCGTGAGTAATGGCCAGTAAGCGTGAAGGAATAGCGCTGTAGCTTTCGGCTAAATTGGCATAGCTGCGGTATTGGCGCACGATGACTGCGCGTTGTACGGGGTCTGTTTCTTGGCCGAGACGGAATAAATTAACTTTACCGCGCACCATGGCACGATAGGCTTTATAAAAGTTGATCAGCGGCATCGCTTGGTAATCGCCAGTCAGCTCCAACCATGCGTTAATAAAGCGTCGTGAAAGTGGCTTAAGTCCACGGTCTTCAAGGTCCATCGCTAAAAAGGCAGCGTCAGATGCCACATCAATTAAGCGAAAAGGCTCGTTAAATTCAATGCAATCAAACAACACAACTTCACCGTCCAGCAGTGTTGCGTTGCCCAAGTGAATATCACCATGGCATTCACGGATTGAACCATTATGGCGACGTTGCTCTAATAGTGGGAGTAGGCGGGTAAAGCCATCTTCTGCCCAAGCTTGCAGTGCATCCAGTTGCTGTAAATCAGCTGAATCACTAAGCAAAGGACGTATTTGCTCAAAGTTCTGACGGATCGGTGCCATAATTGCGTGTGGATCGCCAAGCGCGTGTTCAGCTGGTACAGGAGGCGCTTCGTGATGAAAACGTGCGATTTGCTTGGCGAGTGCGTCAATATGAGATTCGCATAATTCGCCACGTTTTTGCATATCACCCAAAAGCTGGGTTTGTGGAAACTGGCGCATTTTAACTGCGTATTCGATAGCATCACCTGCACCATTGAGTTCAGGTGCATCGATGGAGCCGGTAATGGCAACGACTTCAAGGTAGAGGCCGTCTGTGAGGCGTTGATTGAGACGCACTTCCTCACTGCAAAAATGTTTGCGAGCCTCTACATCAGTAAAATCTAAGAAGCCAAAGTTGACTGCTTTTTTGATTTTATAAGCATAAGGGCCCGTGAGTATGACCCACGAAATATGCGTTTCGATAACCTGGAATTCTTCAACTGGATGCGGGAAGATCGCAGGATTTTGGAGTGCGGCAATCAGAGCTTGAGTCACAGGTAATCCTTGAAAGTAATAAAATAATGCATGCCATTATGGCAACTGTCAGCAGCAGTGCAAACTATAACAACATGCATTTTGAACTGAAACAGACTAGGTATAATTAACAGCATGACTCAGAAACGAACCTCACGGCCAACTAAGAAGGCCGCAAGTACGCGTAAAGCAAAAAAATCGAGCCGCTGGTTGAGCTTGTTGGTAAAAGTATCCATCGTTGCTGTGGTTGTGCTGGCGGGTGTGTTGATGTACTTGGACGCCATTGTTCAAGAGAAATTTTCCGGAAAACGTTGGACCGTGCCGGCTAAAGTTTACGCGCGGCCTTTAGAGCTGTTCGCTGGACAAAAGCTCACGAAACAAGACTTTATAACAGAACTCAATGCATTAGGTTATCGCAATGAGCGCGCGATAGGCCGTGCTGGTGATGTGTCTGTCAATGGTAACACCGTCGATTTGCATACGCGGGGCTTTAAGTTTTATGAAGGCGTGGAGCCGGGCCAAGCGTTACGTGTACGTTTCTCTGCCAATAATATAGCGAGTCTGACGCAAACCAATGGCCAACCCTTAGCGGTGGCGCGCTTAGAACCTTTGTTAGTCGGCGGCTTATACCCTGCACACCAAGAAGACCGCATTTTAGTGCGCTTAGATCAAGTGCCTGATCTGTTGCCGCAAGCATTGATTGCAGTTGAGGACCGTGATTTCTATCAGCACCATGGAGTGTCGCCTAAGTCGATTGCTCGTGCGCTATGGGTGAATACATCCTCAGGCGCGTTACGCCAAGGGGGCAGTACGCTCACGCAGCAGTTGGTTAAAAACTTTTTCCTCACGAATGAGCGCACTTTAACGCGTAAAGTCACTGAAGCCTTAATGTCAGTGTTGATTGAATTGCACTACAGCAAGGATGATATTTTAGAAGCCTATCTCAATGAGGTGTTTTTAGGTCAAGACGGTCAGCGCGCTGTGCATGGTTTTGGTTTGGCCAGTCAGTACTTTTTTAGTCAGCCGTTAGCTGAGTTAAAACTGCATCAAGTGGCGTTGTTGGTGGGAATGGTCAAGGGACCGTCGTATTACAATCCACGTCGCCAACCTGAGCGCGCTCTTGAACGTCGTAACTTAGTGATTGATTTACTCGCAGAGCAAGGCATGGTTGATGCAGAGCAAGCAGCCGCCGCGAAGCAGCGCCCGCTGGGGATTACCAAGAAAGGTAGTTTAGCCAATACAACCTACCCAGGCTTTTTAGATCTGGTTAAACGTCAGTTGCGTGAAGATTACCGTGATGAAGATTTAACTGAAGAAGGTCTGCGTATTTTTACGAGCTTTGACCCTATTGTGCAGCGCAAGGCGGAAGAGTCTTTGGCACAAACATATAAGCAATTGGCGGGTCGTAAAGATATTGATAAAATTGAAACAGCCATGCTGGTCACAAGTCCTGAGTCAGGTGAAGTGCTGGCCTTGTTGGGCAGTCGTCAACCTCGCTATGCCGGCTTTAATCGAGCCTTAGATGCAGTGCGCCCCATTGGTTCTTTAGTTAAGCCAGCAGTGTATCTCACGGCCTTAGAGCAACCTAAACAGTACACCTTAACAACCTATATTGAAGACTCATCATTTACGGTGAAAAGCAGTAAAGGCAAAGCGTGGACACCACAAAACTATGATCGTAAAGAGCATGGCACGGTGTTTTTATACCAAGGGCTGGCGCAATCTTATAACTTATCAACGGCTAAGCTAGGTTTAGAAATGGGCGTGCCACGCGTCTTGCAAACAATGCGCAAGCTGGGTGTGGACCGTGAATGGCCGGCCTACCCAGCGATACTTTTGGGTGCTGGAAACCTAACACCGATCGAAGTTACAAGCATGTATCAGACCCTTGCTAACGGTGGTTTTAATACACCGTTGCGGGCTATTCGCAGTGTTTTAACCGCAGATGGCGAGCCTTTAGGGCGTTACCCTTACAGCATAGAGCAACGTTTTGATGCCGGTGCCGTGTATCTAACCCAAGAAGCGATGCGTCGCGTCATGACAGAAGGGACAGGGCGCTCGGTGTATAATCGTATACCTGCTTCAGTCGCTTTAGCGGGTAAAACAGGTACGAGTAATGACCTGCGTGACAGTTGGTTTGCTGGCTTTGGTCAAGACTTATTGGCTGTGGTGTGGATGGGGCGTGATGATAATGGCCAGACATCTTTGACCGGTGCCAGTGGCGCTTTACAAGTGTGGGCCAATTTTATGCAGAAAGCGCAGCCCGCTTCACTGAATATGTCGCCACCTGAAAATATTGTCATGGCTTGGGTGGATGCTTACTCCGGGCTGGGCAGCGCAAAAGGGTGTCCTGGTGCTGTGCAAATGCCGTATATTCGTGGCAGTGAGCCAATAGCTGGAGATTCTTGCGATAAGGCAAACCTTATTAAAGAGCCTGTAGAGTCGGTGAAAAGCTGGATTCGCAGTTGGTTAAATTAATATATGTGGGGAATTAATGTGAGTAAGCATGCAGTTATTGCCATTGCACTGGCAACACTATTGGCCGGTTGTGCTGGCTCTCAGCACAATAATATACCTGTGGTGGAAAGGGGCGGATCGCTCACACCTGGAGCGATGCGCGATAGAAATGCCGGATCCGCAACGCAGCAAACAGAGCGCAGCGCAGCAACAGTCGAAGAAAAAAATGAAGACATAGTGCAAACTTATGCGATACCCAGTACGCCCATTAGCGGCATACAAGTTCATCATGATGATGCATCTTCAGGCCAATCAAAATCTAATACATCAGCGCCCTCGATGCCTATTGGTGGACAAGCACGCTTAGCCGCAGACGAACAGTTATCAGGCCCTGTACTGGCTTTGCTGACCACTGCCAAGCAGCAGCAAAATGGCGGAGACTTTAATGGCGCTGCATCCAGTTTAGAGCGTGCACAACGCATTGCTCCACGTGAGCCGCAAGTGTTATACCGTTTAGCTGAGGTGCGTTTGGCACAAGGTGACGCGAGTCAAGCAGAGCAACTCGCGCAACGCGGCTTAGGCTATAGTAATGGTCAGTCTGCGTTACAAGCAGGTCTGTGGGATTTAGTAGCGCGTGCGCGTGCTCAGCAAGGTAATACAGCCGGTGCAGAAGAGGCCCGTCGTCGTGCTCGGGTGAATTTGTAATGCAGGTTAAGTTAGGCGTCAGACAGCTATTGCTTGAGTTGGAAGAAGAGTTGCGAGCCTTAAGTTGGTGGGAGTCTCAGGCACCTGCTGCGCAAGCTTTGCAAAGCCAAGAGCCTTTTTGTGTGGACACCTTAGAGTTCGCACAATGGCTGCAATGGGTTTTTATACCGCGCATGCACAGTATTGTCTCAACTGAGCAGCCACTGCCGAGTCAGTGCGCAATCTTTGAGATGGCTGAAGTGGTGTACCGCGAACAACAAGCATTGACTGCTCAGTTGCAGCGTTGTTTAAAAGCCATAGATACGATGATTATGTCGCAACAGGTACTGCATTAAAACCAGTGAGCCTGCTGCGCTATTATTTTACCGTAGCGCAGCGCTCGTTTAATGATTGCTCTATATCCGCAATACGCGCTTGGCGGTCTTCTTCAGTGAGGCGCGTAGGTTTACCATCCACATCAGCTAAAATTCTGGGGTTGTTCTTTAAGTGCGCTAGGTTATAGCGCAGCTCAGTACAGTATTTTTTGAGCTCTGCATTTTCTTTAGCAACCTGTTTGCGCACATCACGGTCAATCTCGGCTTGCGTTTTTATCGTCTCTTGAGCGCTTTGCGTTGAGATGCTTGGAGTTGATGCTGGAGCTTTAGGTTGGAAAACGTTAGGACTGACTTTTTCTGACTTGGCTTGAGCGGAAGGCTCAGAGCTAAAATGAGTGACACCTTGTGCGTCAACCCATTTGTAAATTTGTGCTGCAGATAAGGGTGTGCAAAGCAGTAATACACAGCAAGCAAGCGGTAATACACCACGCATGTAATATTCCTTATTATCTATAGAATAATAACTATTTCAAAATGCATTTATTCTGTAAATATACCTTAAAAGATCATGCAGCCACCTTGTGGTTGCACTTGGGTGCTATAAATCTCTATCATATGCAACTAATAGTCCAAGAAACGAGAGAAATGTCTCGCAAGGCTTGACTTGGAGCTGCTGAATCCGAACAATTCATTAATAGCTGTAAAGCTCGCCTCATAAAGGCGTTTATAGCATAAGTTCATGAGGTGCGTACCCGTGCCGCCCGCTATACCCGTATCGCGTTACCTCGCGCTGGGTGAGGAATCTTTAGACATTCGGGTTTCTCTATGCTGCTTAGTTTAGGTGGCAGGGTAGTCGGCAATCACCGTCGCCCATGCTGCAAACAACAGCAACCTACAATCAGATTGCCCTTGATGAAGGGCGGTGTTCTGGCGTTTTAGAGGTGTTACTGTGGAACTTTTATCCGGCGCAGAAATGCTCGTTCGCTCATTGCGCGACGAGGGCGTTCAATATATCTATGGCTACCCAGGTGGTGCCGTACTGCATATCTATGATGCATTATTCAAAGAACCTGCTTTAACGCATATTTTAGTGCGTCATGAGCAGGCTGCTACGCATATGGCTGATGGCTATGCGCGCGCTACCGGTAAAGCCGGCGTTGTTCTAGTGACTTCAGGTCCTGGCGCAACGAATGCTGTTACAGGTATTGCAACTGCATTTATGGACTCCATCCCGATGGTTGTTATCTCTGGGCAAGTGCCGAGCGATATGGTCGGTACGGATGCGTTCCAAGAGACCGATATGATCGGCATCTCACGTCCCATTGTGAAACACAGCTTTATTATTAAGCACCCTTCAGAGATTCCTGAAGTGGTTAAAAAAGCTTTTTACTTAGCTGAATCAGGCCGTCCAGGCCCTGTGGTTATTGATGTCCCTAAGGATATGACTAACCCCATTGATAAGTTTGAATACAGCTATCCGAAAAAAGCCAAACTGCGCTCTTATGCGCCTGCTGCACGCGGTCATTCTGGTCAGATTCGTAAAGCTGCAGAAATGCTGCTGGCGGCCAAGCGTCCTATGGTTTACGCCGGTGGTGGTGTGATTTTGGGTGGTGCTTCACAGCAATTGACCGATATGGCCAAGCTGTTAAACGCACCAGTAACCAATACCCTGATGGGTTTAGGTTGCTACCCGGGTATGGATCGTCAGTTTGTTGGCATGTTGGGTATGCACGGTAGTTACACCGCTAACTTAGCCATGCATCACTGTGACGTACTAATTGCTGTTGGCGCGCGCTTTGATGACCGCGTGATCAACGGTGCGGCAAAATTCTGCCCGAATGCAAAAATCATTCATATCGACATTGATCCAGCATCTATTTCTAAAACCATTAAAGCCGATATCCCTATTGTTGGGCCGGTTGATAGTGTTTTAAATGACATGCTGGCTGCATTAAAAGATATTGGCACTCAGCCAAATCCTGATGTTGTTGCTAGCTGGTGGAAGCAGATTGATGAGTGGCGTGGTAGCGGCAAAATGTTCCCGTACGATAGCGGTGACGGCACTATTATCAAGCCGCAAACCGTTATTGAAACCTTGTGCGATGTAACCCATGGTGATGCGTTTGTGACCTCGGATGTAGGTCAGCACCAAATGTTTGCTGCACAGTACTATCGTTTTAATAAACCAAACCGCTGGATTAACTCAGGTGGCTTGGGCACGATGGGCTTCGGGTTCCCTGCGGCAATGGGTGTGAAGCTGAACTTCCCTGATGATGATGTTGCATGCGTTACCGGTGAAGGCAGTATTCAAATGAATATTCAAGAGCTTTCCACCTGCTTGCAGTACGACTTGCCCGTTAAGATTATTAACTTAAATAACGGTGCGCTGGGCATGGTTCGCCAATGGCAGGATATGGTTTATAACAGCCGTTACTCCCATTCGTACATGGAGTCATTGCCCGACTTTGTTAAGTTGGTTGAGGCTTACGGTCATGTAGGTATGCGTATTACTGAC
>JAAZJF010000321.1 GCA_012800475.1 Gammaproteobacteria bacterium | reverse complement strand
GAAGTAAATAAGCCGACACGCAAGCCTTCGGCGCTATAAATTTCGCGACCATCCACGCTCACGGTACCGTCAGCAATGGCGAGAATTAAAGAGCGGTTGATCGTGCGCTTGATGTCGATTTGGTAAGTGACTTTTTTGGCGGTCGGTAGAACTTGGCCAAAAAATTTCACATCACCTGATCCCAGTGCGCGTCCGCGTCCTGGGTGACCTTGCCAACCGAGGTGAAAACCGACCAACTGCCACATGGCATCGAGGCCTAAGCAGCCAGGCATGACTGGGTCACCTTCAAAGTGGCAGGCAAAAAACCATAAATCAGGATTGATATCCAGTTCAGCAGTGATTTGTCCCTTGCCGTATTTTCCACCGGTCTCGCTGATGTGCACAATGCGATCAATCATAAGCATATTCGGTGCGGGCAATTGCGCGTTACCTGGTCCGAAGAGCTCTCCTCGGCTGCATTTGAGCAGGTCTTCGTAGGTGAAGGCGTTTTGTTTGGTCATGCGGGCTCCTCAACGTGCCTAATCGTGTACTGCATGGGCGATGGATATCCATCTAACTAATGAATTCGTTCAACGTATCAGCGTGTTTTTAACACATTTAATAACGCTTCACAAAAAAACTCTATTCAACTTAAGCCTTTTGTCAGCCGTTTTTAGTGTTCGGTAGCTGAGCAAAAGTATAGGTTGGGTATAATTGCATGGTTAGACCACAGATACGACTGATAAGTCACAGGCTGATCAGGATCAATATACGCTATCCAACACAGCAGTGCATTGTACGATGTATCTGGGTGTTACGCTGCGCTGAGAACTATGTATGATGCAGCGGCACCTCAAGTACAAAAGTCGAGCCCAAACCCGGTTGGCTGGTCACGCTTAAATCACCGCCCATTTGCTGTGCCAAGGTATAAGCGATGGATAAACCCAGTCCTGTGCCGCCGTAGCGCCTGGAAATACTTTGATCAGCCTGATGGAAGGCATTAAAAATAGAATCCAGCTGCTCTGGCGCAATACCAATACCTGAGTCGATTATGGTGCAGTGTAAGCGCAGCTGGCCCTCGCTGATTAAGGTCCAGTCGACCTGCAGAGTGACACTGCCTTCGAGGGTAAACTTTAAAGCATTGGCTAATAGGTTGACGAGGATTTGGCGCAAACGGGTTGGATCGCCTTCAACCTGAATGCAGCTTAACTCGGGCGGCGTGATGATATGTAAGGTAATACCTTTGTCTTCGGCGCTGTATTTAAAGGTGTGATGCAAAGTGCTAAACATATCGTCTAACGAAAAAGCAATGCATTCCAACTGCAACGCATCATGCTCTAAACGGGAAAAATCTAAAATATCATTAATCACATCCAGCATTTGTAAGCTCGATGTATGCGCGATATGGGTGTATTCGGTTTGTTCGGAGTTTAATAGCGTTTGCTCCAAAAGCTGCAGCATGCCCAATACGCCATTCATGGGTGTGCGTAACTCATGGCTCATCATCGCGAGAAAATCTGATTTGGCTTGATTGGCGCGTTCGGCTTCCTGTTGCGCTTGTTGCAGCTGTTGTGTGTATTCTTTCTGCACGACTTGCGCTTGCTTCAGCGTGTGGGTGAGCAGGTTAATATGTTGGCTTAGCTCGCCCAGCTCGCCGTTGTGGATACTGGCTAAGGGTGGAGTATTGTAGTTGCCTGTATCTAAAGCTTTGAGTTTTTTGCGCATATCTAAAATGGGGACAGATAAGCTGCTGGCTAATAAATAAGCCAGTACCCAGATGATGCATAAAGCTAAGAGAATCAGCCATAAGGCCCGCAGTAAGGTCTGGAGTTGTTGATGCTTTAGAGTGCTGTCAGTCATGCCCACCACCACGCGACCTATAACTTCTTCATGGGTGGCAGGCGACTGATTTAGAGTTGTTGATGATAAGAAAACCGGCTCCAACTCAATGCTTTGACGGATGATTTGCGCTTCAAAAACGGGCGTGATGCTGTGTTGTTCAGGGCTTTTGGTGCTGCGTTTAATACGCTCATGGTCTGTATTGTAGATTTCAATAAAGGCGATGTGAGGGTGTTGCAATAAACCCTGCAATAAGGGTTCGAGCGCCTCGATATTGCCTGATATCACACTGAATTCTGCAGCGGGTGCCAGTTGGTTGGCAATGATTTGCCCCGCGTCCGCCAGTTCGTCTTGCAGGCTGTGTAGGCGTGTTAGGGTAAAATAGCCCGTCAATAAAAAAGCGATCAATACAGCAGGCAACAGGCCGACAATTAATGTATGGCGATGAATGCTGCCGCCCAGTATATTTCGCATATTCATTACCTAGGTCGCTGCAGTGATTGGCCAAGTTCTAAGGCGGGCTTAGATTGCACGCCCAGTGAGCGCGCCACTTGTTGATTGACTAAGACTTCAAAGGTGTCGGGGTAAAGACTGCGTGGCCATTGTTGTGCAGGCGTTTGTAATATAGCGCCTAAGGTTGTGAGCCAGTTTTCTTTGCTGGAGTAGGTTGAAGCGAGGCTACCGGCCTTAATATAAGCAGCAGTCGGGCCAATTAAGGCTTTTTTACGGGCATAGCTGCTCAAGAGGATATGCTTAATGGTGCTGTTGTTGTACACCTGGACATCGTCCAAGCCTAGCAAAGCGTCAGTGTCGTTGAGAAGCCGATGAAAACCACGCGCGACATAGTCACCAGACCAGTTATAAGTGTGCATCAGTAAGCCTTGGGCGTTCAAAGCTCGAATGATTTCAGGCAATAAAAAAGCGCTGCTTTCACTGAGTAGCACGCCAACATGACGTACATCAGGCTGCATTGTTTTGAGCAGAGCGATTTGTCGTGCAGGCGGTGGGTCGCTCCACATTAGTGTCAAATGTTGAGGTATCTTGGCTGCAAAACGCTGTTGAGCCTGCACGCGACTGACCTGCATGATAATTGTCGGCGGCTGGCTGTGTGTGAGTTGTAAACGCCAATCTAGAAGTTGTGGGCCCAGTAGAATCAATTGCACGTCATCTGCAAAGTGCTGTTGCTGTTCAAGTTGTACGCGCGGCATATAGCTGATGTTGTAGCTAGGGAGTGAGTGGATCAATTCGCGCGCGAACTCACGCACTGCAAGGCTGTCATGCTCTGCACTGATAATCACTTGAGCTAGAGTGGCTAAGCTCACACTCCACAACAGGCTGCATAGGCCGATAAAGCGTAGCAGTTGAGCCCGCTGAGTCAGCTTAAAACTCCAGCTGCACGCTAGCGTATGCAGAATCATGGGAGTTGTCCTTAGTGTGAGTGCGTCCTATAGGCTGATTATTCAGTTTTTTGTGCACATTGGCAGCGATGGTGATGGGCTTGCTGCTGATATTAAAACTCTTACTGATACGTAACATAGCGAGCTGTAAGTCCTTTTTATCCAATTGCTGAGCAGCAAAATACATCAAGCTGCTATTCCAGTTTTGCCCCCAATTGTGCAGCCAGCTGACCGAGCCGCTGTGTGGCGGTGAAACGTCACGGTCTAACGCGTTACTGGCGCGCTCTTTTATATAGGCGTAGCTGATGCGTAGGCGATCTTGATGGGTTGTATGCCAGTTGGCTTCCAGTTCTGAGCCGTAAAATTGAATATGGTCGTTGTTATTTAAGTTAAATGCATCCAGCCGCGGTGAGTGACTGATCATGCGGCTGATTTTTTCTTCAAAGACTTTAATGTCGATGGAGGCGCGCTGCTTGGCAAAGTAGCCGTTGTAGCCTAACTCATAGGCTTTGATGCGTTCTTGTTTCAGATTGCCCGGACCTTGTGCGCTGATAAAAAAATCTGCGCTACTGTTTTGTCCGATCGTGGGGCGCAGGTCGCGTACTGTGTAACGCCAGTCGGCATGGTTTTCAAACATATCAGGTGAGCGTACGGCTTGACTGTACACCGCACGTAAACCGTGCGCTGGTGTAATCAGATAATTGACTGCCAGGCGCGGTGAAAAAGAATCACCGTTGCTGCTGTCGTGCTCGTACATGCCGCCACCTTGCAACAGCCAATGCTCGTTTAAATACCATTCAAATTGACTGAAGCCACGCAGAATATCTTTACGCTGACGGCCATTTAAAAACGTTTTTGAGCGGGCTTGGTCGTAGCGATAACTTAAACCGCTGATCAAGCGCAATGTGTCTGAAACGCTGTAAGTGTCTTGCAGTTCAATGTCATAGCGTGCTTCTCGGCTGTTCTCATTAATCATGCCGCAGCTGTGGGGCAGAATGTTGTCAGGAGTTTGTGCAAGAGCCTCTTCATATTTCTTATCCAACTCTTCTGTACGTTGTGTGGGTGCGGTGTTTTGCCAGAGTTCATTGAACTCTGGACTGAAGCTGATTTGTGCCTCGCACGCGCGCCATTCACGTAAGCGCTCCCACTGCTGCGCATTGGCTTGCAGGGAAATACTGTGTTGACTGTTGAGTGTTGCCGTCCAGCGCAGGCTGGCGGCATAGTCTTTGGCTTGCTCATCTGATTGATGATCTTGTTCGTGGGGTTGTGGGCGAATATTTTTGGCAAAAACAGAGGTGTAGTTGTTATTGATTTGGTTGCTGCCTTCTTTAAACGCCAGCTGCCAATCTAAGTTGTGTTGCTCATTGAGCCGGTGATTGGCGCGTAAGTTAAAGCGACTCAGGCGGCGACTGTCACGAAAATCACTGCCATCGTGGCGTTTGTCAAAACCGTCATCGGTCAATCCTGACAGTGATAAACGCATATCACTGTGTTCATTGTGCCAGGCTTGGCGCGCATACCCGTCGCGCACACCGTTTTCACCGAGTGTGCCTTTGAGCAAAGTGCCATGCATATCTTTAGCGGGAGTGGTAATGATATTGATCACCCCCAGCAGCGCATTGGCGCCGTAGCTCACGGTATTAGGGCCACGAAAGACTTCAATGCGCTGGATATCTTCTAAAGCTACAGGTAAGTCGGACCAATCCACTTGGGCAAAACCTGCACGGTACACCGAGCGTCCATCGATCAGCACTTGTAAGCGCCGCGCTTGGCCCGGGCTGGTGCCGTGGTAGTTCACGGTGGTGAGGTTGCTGCTGTCGGGCACAACGAGCATGCCGGGCACTAAGCGCAGTAGATCGGTTAAATTGCGTGCACCACTGGCGTTAATCAATTCCTGATCAATAGTGCTAATGCTGCCGGGCACTGCAGCAGGGGGCTGGTACAGATGCGTCGCCGTCAAAACTTCGGGCATCGTATGATCGGAAAAAAACAAATCATCAGCATAAGCGCAGTGGCTTAGACCCAGCATCAATACAGTGCAGGCGAGGCGGTGCTTGAAGGGGGATGGCTTTAGGTGTGCAGGCTGCAAGGACGTGCCTCGTCAAATCAACAATAAAATAGGCGATAGTCTAACTGAAAATGTTAAACACTGGTTATGCTTGATTAGGCCCGTATAATGGCGCAATCGCCGAGTAACGGCAGAAGAGAACAACAGCATGACAGTAAAGCAATCAATCGCAGTATTAGGTGGGGGCAGTTTTGGTACTGCCATCGCTAATTTATTGGCCAGTAACCAGCACAGTGTGCAGTTATGGATGCGTGACGCGCAGCAGGCACAAGCGATGAATGACGACAGGCTCAATCCGCGCTATTTAAAAGGGGTTCCCGTTTTAGCCGGTGTGACTGCGACCACTGATCTGACTGGTGTATTAGCTGCGTGTGATTTGATTTTTGTGGCATTGCCATCCACTGCTTTGCGCAGTGTTTTGACACCCCATGCTGATACACTGCGCGATAAAATGCTGGTCAGTACGACCAAAGGTATTGAAGCCAATACCTTTATGTTAATGAGCCAGATTTTAGCAGATATTGCACCGCTAGCGCGGGTGGGCGTGCTGTCAGGGCCTAATTTAGCCCGCGAGGTGGCTGCACACGCTTTAACCGCCAGTGTGGTGGCCAGCGAAGACGAAGCCTTGTGCAAGGATGTGCAGCGAGTTTTACATGGCCCAACCTTTAGAGTCTATGCCAGCCGTGATCGCTTTGGTGTTGAGTTAGGCGGCGCGTTAAAAAATGTGTATGCCATTATTGCAGGCATGGCCGCCGCGTTAGGAATGGGTGAAAATACAAAAAGCATGTTGATTACTCGCGCCTTAGCTGAAATGACACGTTTTGCTGTCAAGTTAGGCGCGAACCCCATGACCTTTTTAGGCTTGGCGGGAGTGGGTGATTTAATTGTAACCTGCACCTCACCCAAAAGCCGTAATTACCAAGTGGGTTTTGCTTTGGGTGAAGGTTTGAGTTTAGAGGAGGCCGTTGAGCGTTTAGGGGAGGTTGCAGAAGGCGTCAATACTCTAAAAGTGCTTAAAGCTAAATCACAAGAACTTGATGTGTACATGCCCTTGGTGGCAGGGTTGCATGCGATTTTATTTGAGGGTCGCACCCTTGAGCAAATTATTGGCGCACTGATGAGTGGCGAGCCAAAGACTGATGTCGATTTTATCTCCATTGATGGTTTTTAAACGAGGATTAAAACAATGGCAACACCAGAGAAAACCATAGTTCGAGAAGCACTGGCTATACGCTTGGTTTGGATGCTGATATTCCTCCTTGCATGGTATGTGACAGTGCCATTGCTTGGCTTACTTGTCGTTGCGCAGTTGCTGTTTCGTGTGTTTATGGGCGCACCCAGTGGCGCTTTTATGAGTTTTGGCGATAGCTTAAGTCAATATTTAGCGCAGATAGGTCGTTTTGCTGCATTTAATACCGATGCCAAACCTTGGCCTGTTGCAGATTGGCCTACCGCGCGTCCAGCCGAAGGTCAGCAAGCCTATACCCCTGCAGAGAAAGAAACTCAAAGCCCTGTTGCTCCTGCAGCAGCCAGCACAGCTGTTGCAACTCCAGTTAGCACGCCCGATGCTACAGTTGCAGAGGTTGCAGAGGTTGCAGAGGTTGCAGAGGTTGCAGAGGTTGCAGAGGTTGCAGAGGTTGCAGAGGTTGCAGAGGTTGCAGAGGTTGCAGAGGTTGCAGAGGTTGCAGAGGTT